>JALYTP010000088.1 GCA_030854225.1 Pseudomonadota bacterium | reverse complement strand
AGGCCAGCGCGGTCACCGCATTGGGCGCGATGGCGCGTAGCGGCAGGCCGCGCGGCGTGCGGGGGCGAAGCGGACGGCGCATGGGGTTACTGGGAGACGCCGGCGGGCGTCGGCACGTTCGCCCGGCCGATCACCGTCTCGCCCGCGACGCTGCGCTGACCCAGCATCACCTGGCATTCGATCCCGTCGGGCAGATAGACGTCGACCCGGCTGCCGAAGCGGATCAGCCCGACGCGCTGCCCGGTCGCCACCATGTCGCCCGGATTCACGAAGGGCACGATCCGCCGCGCGACCAAGCCCGCAATCTGGGTGAAGCCGATCCGCCGCGCGTTTCCGCTGGCGTCGGGCCGCCCCTCGACCACGATGTGCTGGCGCTCATTCTCGTCGCTCGCCTTGTCGAGATCGGCGTTGAGGAACTTGCCCGAGATGTAGACCACCTGCTTGATCGTGCCGGCGATCGGCGTGCGGTTGATGTGCACGTCGAACACCGACATGAAGATCGACACGCGCACCAGCGGCGCGCTGCCCAGCCCGTTCGGCCCGTCGAGCTCGCGCGGCACCGGCACGCGCTGGATCATCGTGACAAGTCCGTCGGCCGGCGCGATGACCAGATCGTCGCCCAGCGGCGTCACCCGCACCGGATCGCGGAAGAACAACGCGACCCATGCCGTCAACCCGACCAGCGGCCAGAACAACACCTTCCACACCAGCAACGAGAGCAAGGCGACGGCGCCGGCGATCAGGACGTATTTGCGCCCCTCGGGGTGCATGTCGGGAATGCGCCACTTCACCGGGGGCGTGCCCACGGGGGGCTTTTCTAGCGATACCATGGCGTTGTTCTACCGCCCGCCACCCGCCAATACAATCGCTCAGGCCACGCGCGGATAGTTCGCGCCGCCGGTTGATCGCGCCCGCCCATCCTCCTAGACGCTCGGGCCAGACCTGTTCAGCGGAAAGAAGGCAGCAATGGCGAAGATCAAGGTGAAGACGCCCGTCGTGGAGATCGACGGCGACGAAATGACGCGGATCATCTGGGAATGGATCCGCGAACGCCTGATCAAGCCCTATCTCGACATCGACCTCGATTATTACGACCTCGGCATCGAACACCGCGACGCGACCGACGACAAGGTCACGGTCGAGAGCGCCCACGCGATCCAGAAATACGGGGTCGGCGTGAAATGCGCGACGATCACCCCGGACGAGGCGCGGGTCGAGGAATTCGGCCTCAAGCAGATGTGGAAATCGCCTAACGGCACGATTCGCAACATCCTGGGCGGCACGATCTTTCGCGAGCCGATCGTCATTTCCAACGTTCCGCGTCTGATTCCGGGCTGGACCAAGCCGATCGTCGTCGGCCGTCACGCTTATGGCGACCAGTATCGCGCGACCGATTTCCGCGTCCCCGGGCCCGGCAAGCTGACGATGAAATGGGTGGGCGAGAATGGCGACACGATCGAAAAGGACGTGTTCGATTTCCCGACTTCGGGCGTGGCGATGGGGATGTACAACCTCGACGATTCGATCCGCGATTTCGCGCGCGCGTCGATGCATTACGGGCTCAACCTCAAATGGCCGGTCTACCTGTCGACCAAGAACACCATCCTCAAGGCCTATGACGGTCGCTTCAAGGACCTGTTCCAGGAGGTCTTCGATAGCGAATTCAAAGATAAATTCGCCAATGCCAACATCGTGTACGAACATCGCCTGATCGACGACATGGTCGCCTCCGCGCTCAAATGGCACGGCGAATTCGTCTGGGCCTGCAAGAATTACGATGGCGACGTGCAGTCCGATCAGGTCGCGCAGGGGTTCGGTTCGCTCGGGCTGATGACCTCGGTGTTGCTCTCGCCCGACGGCAAGACCGTGGAAGCCGAGGCGGCGCACGGCACGGTCACGCGCCATTACCGCCAGCACGAGCAGGGCAAGGCAACCTCGACCAACCCGATCGCCTCGATCTTCGCCTGGACGGGCGGGCTGAAATATCGCGGCAAATTCGACGGCACGCCCGATGTGACGCGCTTCGCCGAGGAGCTGGAGAAGGTTTGCATCGATACGGTCGAAAGCGGCAAGATGACCAAGGATCTCGCGCTGCTGATCGGCCCCGATCAGGCTTGGATGACGACCGAGCAATTCTTCGAGGCGATCCGCGAGAATCTCGAAAGGAAAATGGCGACCTGGGCCTAGCCGACACGGGCTTCCGGCGAACGGACATGTTCCGGCCGGAAGCCCATCCCGATAACCTGCGCCGGGATGCGGCGCAGCAGCGGAATACGATCCAGCAGCTTCACCGCGAGCGGCGGCCCGTCCATCGGCTCCTCGCTGGTCAGCAACGGCACGACGATCGCATCCTGTACCAGCTTCTGCATCCGCTGGGTCAGCTTCACCGCGCCGATGCGGCGGTCATATACCTTGTGCAGTAACGGGTCGGGATCATCGCCGGCCGCCATCGGGCCGGCCAGCAGGTTCGCGCTCGCCACGGCATCCTGCACCGCCAGATTGATACCCACCCCGCCGATCGGCGACATGGCGTGCGCGGCGTCGCCGATGACCAGCAAACCCGGCCGATGCCATTGATCGAGCCGATCGACCGTCACCGTCAGCAGCTTGACGTCGTCCCAGCTTTTCACACCTCGATCGACGGTCGCCGTCTCGGGTCCGACGCCGCGTACCCGCTCGACGAACGCCTGCAACCCTTCGTCCCGGATTTTGGTCGCGCTACCCTTCGGGAAAACGAACGCGCATTGATAATAATCGCCGCGATCGATCAGCACGAACAAGGTGCCGGTATCGAACACCCCCATCGTATCGTTTCCCGGCTGCGCGTTTTTGGGAATGCGGAACCAGAACACATCCATGGGCGCGCCGATCACGATCGATGGCAGGGCGCCGCGATGCCGCGAATCGCACCCGTCGCAAGCGATCGTCAGCGTGGCGCGAATTTCCTCGCCGTCGGCGGTCCGCACGCCATTCACCCTGCCCCGTTCCTCGATCAGCGCGGCGCCTTCGCAAGATTGCCGCAGCGTGAAGCTCGGATAGCGGCGCGCGGCATCGGCGACGAAATCGAGGAAATCCCATTGCGGCATCAACGCGATATACGGCGCCGGAACATGGAGGTGCGTCATGTCGACCACCTGCATGTCGCGCCCGGCGATCCGCGCGCCGAGCCGGTGGATCTCCTGATGCGGGCGCTGGAGCAACGCATCCAGCAACCCCAGCTCGCTGAAGATCCGCAGCGTCGATGGGTGCACGGTATCGCCGCGGAAATCGCGCAGGAAATCCTTGTGCTTTTCGAGCACCACGGTCTTCAATCCGGCGCGCGCGAACAGCAATCCGGCGACCATTCCGGCGGGGCCGCCGCCAATAATACAGATGTCGGTATCGGTCATGACCTGACAAACGCGCGTGAGCCTGCTTTGATGCAAGCATGGACATCGGGCTCGACAATAAGGGATTCAGCGACGCGCTGGTGATCCTCGGCGCGGCCGGCATCGTGATCCCGGCGTTCGCGCGGTTCAAGGTCAGCCCGGTGATCGGGTTCATCCTGGTCGGGATGCTGGTCGGCCCGGCCGCGCTCGGCGCTCTGGTCGGCGCGCATCCGTGGCTTTATTATCTCACCATCTCCGATCCGCACGCGATCGCGCCGTTCGCCGAATTCGGCATCACGCTGCTGCTGTTCTCGATCGGGCTCGAACTGTCGCTGAAGCGGTTATGGGGGATGCGTCGCGCCGTCTTCGGGGTTGGCGCGGCGGAACTGCTGGGGTGCGCGGGGGTGATCGGGGGCACGTTGCTGATTTTCGGCAATGGCGGCAATGCCAGCCTCGGCCTGGGCCTCGCGCTCGCGCTGTCGTCGACCGCGCTGGTCCTCCCCATTGCCGGCACGACCAGCGCCGTCGGGCGCGGCGCCTTCGCGATGCTGTTGTTCGAGGACCTAGCGCTGGTGCCGATCATCTTCGTCCTCGCCGCGCTGGGTGGCCGTGGCGGCGGGGTCGGCGGCGTCCTTGCCTGGGGAGCGCTCAGCATCGCGGCGATCTTCCTCGTCGGGCGGTTCGCGTTGCCGCGCCTGTTCGCGCAAGCCGCGCGCACCAAAAGCCCCGAACTGTTCCTAGCGATCTCGCTACTGGTGGTGATCGTCGCCAGCCTCGCCACCACCGCCGCTGGCCTGTCGCCGATCGTCGGCGCGCTGCTGGCGGGCGTGCTGATCGCCGAAACAGATTACCGCCACGAGGTCGAGGCGATCATCGCGCCGTTCAAAGGATTGGCGCTCGGCGTTTTCCTCATCACCGTGGGCATGGCGCTCGATATCCGCACCCTCCTCGCCCACTGGGCCGATTTCGCGCTGGCGCTGGCGGGGATCGTGGCGGTGAAGGCAATCGTGACGTTCCTGCTGCTCAAACTGTCCGGCGCGCGGGGCGGGGTGGCGGCGGAGACCAGCTTGTTGATGGCCAGCCCGTCGGAAACCACGCTGATCGTCCTGGGCACCGCGGCGTCGGCCGGGCTGATCGCCGGCGCGGATGCCGCCTTCTGGCAGACGGTTACGGCGCTAGGGTTAACGGTCACGCCGGCGCTGGCGGTGATCGGGCGCGTCGTCGCACGGCGGATCGAGGCGCGCGAGACACTGACGCCCGATCTCCAGATCGCCGACGAAGGCCCCGGCGCGATCGTCATCGGTTTCGGGCGGGTCGGGCGCATGGTGGCGGACATGCTAAGCGAGCACGGCCAACGCTATCTCGCGGTCGAGGCGGATATCGATGTGGTCAACCTCGCCAGCCGGGAAGGGTATTCGGTGATCTTCGGCGATGTCGCACGGGCCGAACTGGTTGATCGCCTCAATCTTGGGCGCGCCACCGCGCTGGTGCTGACGATGGACGATCCGGTGCTGACCGTGCGGTTGACGAGACGGGTGCGCGGCTGGATCCCCGGCCTGACGATTATCGCCCGCGCGCGCGATGCGGCGCATGCGGCGGAGCTTTACCGGGCGGGGGCGAGCGATGCCGTGCCCGAGACGCTGGAGAGTTCGCTGCAATTGTCGGAGGCCGTGCTGGTCGATCTGGGGGTGGCAATGGGGCCGGTGATCGCATCGATCCACGCCAAGCGCGACGAACTGCGCGCGACGATCAAGAGCGAGGCCGCGTTGAATCGCGAACCGCGCATCCGGCGCTTGCGGAAAGCGGCGGACTAGCCCGCCAGCACGCCCCTCACCGCCGCGATCGCCGCATCGCCCTTGTCGCCGTCCGGGCCGCCGCCCTGCGCCATGTCGGGGCGACCACCACCGCCCTGCCCGCCCAGCGCCTCGACCGCCTTCCTGAGCAGATCGACCGCGTCGAGCCGGGCGGTCAGATCGTCGGTCACGCCGATCGCGACCGATGCGCGCCCGTCATTCACCGCGACGATCATCGCCACGCCCGATCCGATCCGCTGTTTGGCATCATCGACGGCGCCGCGTAACCCCTTGGCCTCCAGCCCGTCGACGACCTGGCCGAGGAAGTTGATGCCGGCGACCTGTTCGGGGCAAGTTTGCGCCGCTCCGCCACCCCCGCCAATGGCGAGCGCCTTCCTGACCTCGACCAGTTCGCGCTCGAGCCGGCGGCGATCCTCGATCAAGGCGGCGACGCGCGCCGGCACCTCGTCAGGGGATGACTTCAACGCCGCCGCCGCCTCGCGCAATTTCTCGTCGCGGCCCGCCAGATAGGCGCGCGCCGCCTCGCCGGTCAGCGCCTCGACGCGCCGCACACCCGACGAGACCGCGCCTTCGCTCACCACCTTGAACAACCCGATATCGCCGGTCGCGCGGACATGCGTACCGCCGCACAGCTCGAGGCTGTAGATACCCTCGCCACTCCGGCCCATCGACACGACGCGCACTTCGTCGCCGTATTTCTCGCCGAACAGCGCCATCGCGCCCTCGGCGATCGCCTCGTCCGGGGTCATCAACCGGGTCGACACAGCGTCATTCTGCCGGATATAGGCGTTCACATCGGCCTCGACTTTGGCCAGACTTGCCGCATCGACCGCGCCGGGCTGCGAAAAATCGAAGCGCAGCCGCTCGGGCGCGACCAGCGATCCCTTCTGCGCGACATGTGTGCCCAACCGTTCGCGCAGGGCCGCGTGCAGAAGGTGCGTCGCCGAATGGTTGGCGCGGATCGCCTGCCGGCGCTCCCGGTCAACCGTCAGATGCACGACGTCGCCGATCGCCAGATCGCCCGCCTCAATCGTCAGCCGATGCGCCCAGATGCGGCCGAGATGCTTCTGCGTGTCGGTGACACCGCCCATCAGGCCCTTGTCGTTGCGCGCCGCCCCGGCGTCTCCCACCTGCCCCCCGCTTTCGGCGTAGAACGGCGTCTGGTTGAGCAC
>JALYTP010000087.1 GCA_030854225.1 Pseudomonadota bacterium | reverse complement strand
CGATCATCGCGACGATGCCGCTGATCGCGATCCTGCTGTGGCAGTTCGCCGGGGACGGCCCGATCGCGGCGCACGGGCTGCCGGTGATCGGCGGCACGGTGATCTACATCATGCTGATCTCGGTCCTGATCGCGTCGGTATGCGGATACATGGCGGGGTTGATCGGCGCATCGAACAGCCCGGTGTCGGGGGTCGGTATCCTCGCGGCGGTCGGCGCATCTTTGCTGCTGCTCGCCTTTTTCGGGCATCAGACCGACCCGGCCCAGTCCAGGCCGTTGATCGCCTATGCCTTGTTCACCACCGGCATCGTGTTCTCGGTCGCGACGATCTCCAATGACAATCTGCAGGATCTCAAGACCGGACAACTGGTCGGCGCGACGCCGTGGCGGCAGCAGGTCGCGCTGGTCCTCGGCGTACTGTTCGGATCGCTCGTGATCCCCGAAGTGCTGGAGTTGTTGAAGAACAGTTTCGGGTTCGTCGGCATGCCCGGCGCCGGCCCCAACGCGCTGCAAGCGCCGCAAGCGTCGCTGATCGCGGCCCTGGCGCAGGGTATCCTGGGAACGGGGATCAATTGGTGGCTGATCGGCACGGGCGCCTTGATCGGCGTGGCGGTCATCGCGCTGGACGAGGTGCTGGGCATGGCCGGCAAGATGCGATTGCCCCCGCTCGCGGTCGGCATGGGCATCTACCTGCCGATGGCGCTCACCCTGTTCATCCCGGTCGGCGCGGTGATCGGGCGCTTCTACGATCGCTGGGCTAAACGAACGGCCAATCCGGAATTCGCCCAAAGGATGGGGACGCTGGCCGCTACCGGGCTGATCGTCGGCGAAAGCCTGTACGGCGTCGCGTTCGCGCTGTTCGTGGGGGTACGCGGTGGCGTCGTGCCGGGCGGGATCATGCCCGAGGGGTTCGCCAGCATCGCCGAACCCCTGGCAATAATCGTGTTTTTCGGCGCGATCGCGTGGCTGTACCGCGCCACGCGGCGACTGGTTACGCCAGCGACGCGATGAGCGACTTGATGTTGATGAAGCAGAAGCCGACCGAGCTGTCGGCGATGCCGTAGGGCAGAAACAGATTGTCGCCGTGGCGGATGCCGCCACACGAATAGACGACGTTGGGCACATACCCCTCACGGTCCTGATCGGCAGCAGCGAGCACCGGCTCCGCCGAGCGCGCGAGTACCTTCGTCGGATCGTCCTTGTCGAGCAGCGCGGCGCCGATCGAATATTTGCGCATCGCGCCGACGCCGTGGGTCAGCAACAGCCAGCCGGCGGCGGTTTCGATCGGCGGGCCGCAATTGCCCATCTGCACCAATTCCCACGGATAATGCGGGGTGATGATCTTGGCGCCCTCGTCCCAATGCGTCAGCGTTTCCGACTGGAGCAGGAAGATGTTCTCGCCGTCCTGCCGGCCGATCATCATGTACTTGCCGTTCACCTTGCGCGGGAACAGCGCCATGCCCTTGTTGCGCGAGGCGGCCCCCGTCATCGGCACCAGATCGAAAGCACGGAAATCGCGGGTACGCATCAACTCGGACTGGATCGTCGATCCGTTGTAGGCGGTGTACGTGCCCAGCCATTCGAGCGACCCGTCATCGTGCGTGAACTGGACGAGACGCAAATCCTCCAGCCCCTTGGATTGCGCCGCGGTGATCGGAAAGATCACCGTGCCCGACAGCGTGGAATCGCGGTGGCGGTAGACGGTGACCGGGCCCACGGGCAATTCTTCCTCGTCGGCGCCGACCGAATCGGTCGCCGTCGCAAAGGGCGGTTCGGGCGCCAGTTTCAATTCGTTCTTGGCGGTGATGATGCCCTCGCGGAACGCGACCGACGAGATGTGCCCCTCCCCCACCGCGCGGAGACTCATCAGGATGCGCATCGATCCCTTGGGCATACCCGATTGATCGAAATGCGGCACCGCGCTGGGGTTCATCAACGCGGCGGCGGCATAGCTGTATTCGTGGCAGAAATAAGCGCCGATCAACTGGCGTTTTTCATCGCCGATCTCGGTCCCGTCGAGCGCCAGCATATCGGCGATCTCGTCGTAACGGGTCATGAACACGCGCCGCGTCTGCCAGTGGCGCGCCTCGAAATCTTTGAGAACGACCGCCAATTGCTTGCGCGTGTCCTTGGCCGACATCGCCATCACGGCGTTCACCAATCGCTCGGTGCGCGTCCCGCCATTGCCCGCCCACGCCAGATGGAACGGCCGTACCACCACACGCGACGGATCGGCATGCAAACGCAGATTGTGCTGGAACAGATCGATCAACATCGCCTCGTGTCGCGGCTTCATCAGTCGCGGCGTCACAGGCGAAGTTCATGCGACGGCGCGCGGCGACCCTTCCACCGATTGCGCGCGCTTTGAAAGCCCCGAAATGGCCACCGAGGCGAATTGCAGCGCCAAAATCGACTCCGCGCCCTGATTCCGGTTCAATCCGCCCGGCATCAGCCCGTCGAAACAGCCGCCGTCCTGCGCACTGGCGAGCGGCAGATCGAGGTCGTTCTGGCCGAGATACCAGCGATAGGCACGGTGAGCATCGTCCAACCATCGCGGATCGTTGGTCGCCGCAAACGCCGCCGCACAGGCATCGATCGTCGCCTGCGCCTCGAGCGGCTGCTGGTCGAACGGCAAGGGCGGCTCGTATGCGCGCCCGAAGCTCTCGGTCCCCACCGCACGGAACCCGCCATCAGGCGCGGTCTGCTGCTCGACGATCCAGGCCAGGGTCGACAGACCGCAGGCCAGCATGTCGTCGCGCCCAAGCATCATGCCGGCGCGGATCAATGCTTCGGCAAGGCGGGCATTGTCATAAGCGAGGACAATCTCGAACCATTCCCATTCGGGCCGGCGCGTTTCCTCGATCAAGGCCATCAGATCGCCGGCGAAGCGTTCGAGAATGTTGCGCGCGGTGGGATGGCCGGGATGCGCGCCGAGCATTGCCGCAGCCCCCAGCATCGCGAACGCCTGCGCGCGTGGACTACGGAAATCGAACGCGATGCTGGCGGTCTCGTCGAACAGCCGCACCGCCCAGTCGCGGTGCTTGGCCGCCGTGGCGCGCCGCGCGGTCACGCCCAGTGCCCACAACGTCCGGCCGTTCGAATCTTCCGAACCGGTCTCCTCGCACCAAGTGCGATCAAAGCTCATGAAGTTGCGGAAACGTCGCGTGTCGGGGTTCCAGGCGTGTTGCACGAACGCGCCGTAGATCGTCATCCACTTGTCGCGAATACCGTCGTCGACCTCCGGCATCACCGCCATCAGCATCAGCGCACGGCAGTTATCGTCGATGCAATAGCCGTGACGGCGATCCGGCACCGAAAGGATCGAATGCTGGAGAATACCGGTGGCGTCGCTCATCCGCTCGACCGCGGCGATATCCGGCTGGAGCGGCACGAGCCTTTTGGGGGTGGCAAGGCGGCGCGGGGTCGCCGCGACCATCGCGGTGATCTCCCCCATCGCGGTTTCGGCGAGCGCGGGCCAGATCATCGTGCGGCCGCGCTTGTAAGCACGGCGCGACAGGCGCTCGCGATTTCGATCGCTTCCGAGCAAGGCGTTTATCTCGCGCGCGAAGCCGTCGCTATCCTCGAACCCGACGAGCACACCGTGTCCATCACCCAATATCTCGGTCGCATGGACATACGGCGTAGAGACGACCGCCTTTCCCACCCCGACCGCATAGCTGAGTGTACCCGAGGTTATCTGCGCCGGGTTCTTGTACGGCGTCGCATAAATATCGGCGGCCTGAATATAATCGATCAACTCGCCATGTTCGAGAAATGCGTCGATGAACTGAACATTCTCACCCACGCCGAGCGTGACCGCCTGAGCCTTCAGCCGATCACGATACGCTTCGCCCTCTCGCGCGACGAGGTTTGGGTGCGTGGCACCGAGGACGATGTAGAGCGCACGCGGGTGCTCGGCGACGATCGCGGGCATCGCCCCGATCATCGTCTCGATGCCCTTACCTGGAGACAATAGCCCGAACGTCAGGATCGTCTGGTGCCCATCCCAGCCAAAGCGCGGCTTGACCAGGTCGGCGTCGGTGAACTGACGGTCGGGGACGCCGTGCGGGATCATCAGGATAGACTTGGGATTGGCGCCGTAGACCCGCGTCAGAAGATCGCGACCGCGCTCGGCCATCACGATCACTTTCGACGCACGACGTAACAGCGCCTCCATTACCCGGCGTTGGTCGGCGTCCGGCTCCTCGAGAACGGTATGCAGCGTGACGATAACGGGGATCGAAATGCGATCGAGCAGTGCGAGGATATGCTCCCCCGCCGGACCGCCGAAGATACCGTATTCATGCTGTAGCCACAACGCTTGCGCGCCGCTTGCCTCGATATCGCGCGCCGCGTTGACATAGGCCGAACGATCCTGATCGGGAATGCTCGCCATGACTTCGGAGGGGTAGTCGTAGCGCCCCGGAAAATCGTCCATCGCAAAGACGTCGACCTGCAAGTCGGGGAAGCGACCGCGCAGCGCGGTGAAGGTATCGGTGGTATATGTTGCAAGGCCGCATTTGCGGGGCAGGAAATTGCCCACCAGCGCGAGATGACGAATTGGGGCGGCTTGATCTGCGGGCGTCATCATCGTCGGCTTTCCTTGCGAAATTATGCGTTTCCTTCTCCCGGGCATGGGCTTCAAACGGATTATTCGAGATATGGTTGCATTAATGCTGCATTGCAACAAATGAATCGCGCCAGCCTTTGACGAGAATCGGATGACCCGGGTTTACTCAACCCCGGCCGCGATACCCCGGCACATCCTGCGGCGGCAGCCACAATCCGTCGGGCGGCGGCGCGGATTGCCAGAAAACGTCGATCGGAATGCCCCCGCGCGGATACCAATATCCACCGATCCGCAGCCAGCGCGGCTTCATCTCGTCGTACAGCCGCGCGCCGATGCCGACGGTGCAATCCTCGTGGAATGCCCGATGGTTGCGAAAGCTGGTGAGGAAGAGTTTCAGCGACTTGGATTCGACGATCGTGGCATCGGGCGCGTAATCGATCACCAGATGCGCGAAATCTGGCTGCGCCGTCACCGGGCAGAGCGAGGTGAATTCGGGCACGGCGAAGCGCACCAGATAAAGCTGGCCGGCGCGCGGATTGGGGACATAGTCGAGCACCGCCTCTTGCGGGGATGCGGGCTGCGCGCTGTGTTGGCCTAGGTGCTTTGGCGTCATCGCCGCCATGTAGGGGTTCGGCGCGCGATTGTGAACGCCGCCGCGCTGGCCAGAGCGTAACCGCCGCCATAGAGTGGCCATTATGGATTCGCTCGTCACCACCGAATGGCTCGCCGACGATATCGGCGCGCCCGATCTGCGCATCGCGGATGCGACCTATTTCACCTCGTTGCCGGGCGAACCGCCGCGCGATGCGACGGCCGAATATGCCGCCGCGCATATTCCGGGGGCGGTGTTCCTCGATCTTGCGACGCTGGCGGACAAGGCGAACCCCCTGCCCGCGACCCTCCCCAAGCTCGAACAGGTCGCCAGCCGGATGCAGTGTCTCGGCCTTGGCGACGGCTGCCGCATCGTGCTCTACGACAACGCGCCGCTTCATACGGCAGCGCGCGCGTGGTGGTTGTTGCGCGCGTTCGGCGTGGCCAACGTCGCGATCCTCGACGGCGGTTTCGCCAAGTGGCGCGCCGAGGGGCGGCCGGTCGCGCGCGGGATCGAACAGCCGCGCGAGCGCCACGTCTCGCTACGCTCCGACCCCGCACGCATCCGTACGCTGGACGAGATGCACGCCAATCTCGACAGCCATGCGGAACAGGTGCTCGATGCGCGCGGCGCGAAGAGGTTCACCGGCGACGACCCCGATCCACGCCCCGGCACCGCCCCCGGCCATATTCCGGGATCGCGCAACCTGCCCTACCCGCAGGTGTTGAACGCCGACGGCACGTACAGGAACAAGGCCGCGCTACAAGCCATGTTCGATGATGCGGGGATCGACCTGGCGAAACCCGTCACGATGACCTGCGGGTCGGGCATCACGGCCTCAATCATCGCCTTCGCCGCGCATCTGCTCGGCGCCGAGGCGGCGGTGTATGACGGCAGCTGGTCCGAATGGGGCGGCGATCTCTCCACCCCCAAAGCGATAGGTCCGGCATGAGCGGGGCCCGGGCATGAGCGACAACGACAAACCCCGCGCCGATGCCACCCGTGTGATTTCCGCGGGGCGGCGCGAGGAATGGACGCAGGGCATCGTCAACACGCCCGTGTGGCGCGCCTCTACGATCCTGTACGATTCGGTCGCCGATTTGCGCGCGCGGCCGACGGACGGCACGCACCACAAATTATTCTACGGCCGGCGCGGCACACCGACGCAGTGGAGCCTGGCGGACGCGCTGAACGAGCTGGAGCCGGG
>JALYTP010000086.1 GCA_030854225.1 Pseudomonadota bacterium | reverse complement strand
GTGACGCTCGGCCCGCTGGCGTTGCAGGCGGCAAGCGTCCCTGTAAGCAGAAGCGCGATCGGCTTGTTCATGGCTGTCCTCCCTGTCCGGACGGGGAGGCTAGCGGGCATCATCGCGGCGACGATAGGTCGATTGCGACATCGCTCCTGGTGAGGGCCATGCCGGGGCCCTCACCAAGGCGATGCGCGTATCGCTCAGGGCGTCGTGCCCGCCCCGCAATCACCGACCCGCTGCGCTGACTGGTAATGTCAGATCAAACCCGGAATCCAGACCGATAAAGGTTCGGCGCAGCGGCATCCCGTTCTCGGCTCAGGCAGGACCCGTGCGGAAGGCGCAGAACTTGTTGCCGTCGAGGTCGCGGAAATAGGCGGCATAGAATGCCTGCTCGCCCTCGCCGCCGCGTACGCCGGGGGCTCCTTCGTCTTTGCCGCCGAGTTCGACTGCCTTGGCGTGGAGTGCATCGACCTTCGCACGTTCGTCGACCACCAGAGCGATCATCGTGCCGTTGCCCGCCGTCGCGGGCTTGCCATCATACGGCAGGGTGACGCCGATCATCGGGCTCGTCTGACCCGCCCCCCACACGGTGCCGTTGGGGAATTCCATCAGCCGCCCAGCCCCGATCGTGCGGAACAGCGCGTCGTAGAACGTGCGCGAGCGCTCCAGGTCGTCACTGCCCAACAATGCGTAACCGATCATGTGTCTCTCCTCCTTATTGACGTTGGTTTGCCACATGCAATAACGCTGGGCCGTTTCGGCATCCATGTTGCCGCGATGCCAGATCTCCAGCACAGCAGAGCGGATTGCCGCGCTGATCGTCCAAGACGAGACTGGAACAAGACGACACTGACGCCCATATTCGCCAGCGATGGCAATCCAGATACGCACCAGCCTCGCTGAGCCCGACACGAACGACACGTTCGTGCCGCATCGCCCCACACGCCCGCCCAAGGCGGAAGGCGGCAAGGCGTTCAAGATCGTCAGCGAATACAGCCCCGCCGGCGACCAGCCCGAGGCGATCCGCGAGCTGACCGAGGCGGCGCTGGCGGGCGAGCGCGACCAGGTGCTGCTCGGCGTGACGGGCTCGGGCAAGACCTTCACCATGGCCAAGGTGATCGAGACGCTGCAGCGCCCCGCGCTGATCCTCGCGCCGAACAAGATCCTCGCCGCGCAGCTGTACGGCGAGATGAAGTCGTTCTTCCCCGACAATGCGGTCGAGTATTTCGTGAGTTACTACGATTACTACCAGCCCGAGGCGTATGTGCCGCGCTCGGACACCTACATCGAGAAGGAATCGTCGGTGAACGAGTCGATCGACCGGATGCGGCATGCCGCGACCCGGTCGCTGCTCGAACGCGACGATGTGATCATCGTCGCCTCGGTGTCGTGCCTGTACGGCATCGGATCGGTCGAGACCTATTCGGCGATGATCTTCGATTTGAAGAAGGGCCAGAGCGTCGATCAGCGCGAGATCGTGCGCAAGCTCGTGGCACTTCAATACAAGCGCAATGACGCCGCGTTCCAGCGCGGCAATTTCCGCGTGAAGGGCGACAATCTCGAGATTTTCCCGTCGCATTACGAGGACACCGCGTGGCGCGTGTCGTTCTTCGGCGACGATATCGAGGAGATCGTCGAGTTCGATCCGCTGACGGGCAAGAAGGTCGCGAGCCTCGATTATGTCCGGGTGTACGCCAATTCGCATTACGTGACGCCGGGGCCGACGCTCAAACAGGCGATGGAGGCGATCCGCTTCGAACTGGCCGAGCGGCTGAAGGAACTGGTGCCGGAAGGGAAATTGCTCGAGGCGCAGCGGCTCGAGCAGCGCACGAACTTCGACCTCGAGATGATCGCGGCAACCGGTAGCTGCGCGGGGATCGAGAATTACTCGCGCTTCCTCACCGGGCGCTTGCCGGGTGAGCCGCCGCCCACGTTGTTCGAATATCTGCCCGATAACGCCTTGCTGTTCGTCGATGAGAGTCACGTCACGATCGGCCAGATCAACGGCATGTCGCGCGGCGATCACCGCCGCAAGCTGACGCTCGCAGAGTATGGCTTCCGCCTGCCGTCGGCGATCGATAACCGCCCGTTGCGCTTCAACGAATGGGAGGCGATGCGCCCGCAGACGACCTATGTCTCGGCCACACCGGGCGGGTGGGAGATGGAGCAGACCGGCGGGGTGTTCGCCGAACAGGTCATCCGCCCGACAGGCCTGATCGACCCGCCGGTCGAGATCAAGCCGGTCGAGGATCAGGTGCAGGATTGCATCGAAGAATGCCGCAAGACCGCGGCCGCCGGGTATCGCACGCTCGTCACCACGCTGACCAAGCGCATGGCCGAGGATCTGACCGAATTCATGCACGAGGCGGGGCTCAAGGTGCGCTACATGCATTCGGACGTCGAGACATTGGAGCGGATCGAGCTGATCCGCGATCTCCGGCTCGGGGTGTACGACGTGCTGGTCGGCATCAACCTGCTGCGCGAGGGGCTCGATATTCCCGAATGCGGGCTGGTGTGCATCCTCGACGCCGACAAGGAAGGCTTCCTGCGCAGCGAAACCTCGCTGATCCAGACGATCGGCCGCGCGGCGCGCAACGTCGACGGGCGGGTGATCCTCTATGCCGACCGCGTGACGGGCTCGATGGAGCGCGCCATGAACGAGACGGGTCGGCGGCGCGAGAAGCAGATCGCGTATAACGGCGAACACGGCATCACCCCGACGACGATCCGCCGCAACATCGGCGACATCATCAAGGACGTGGCGAGCCGCGATCAGGTGACTGTGGAAATCGACGCCGATGGTCTTGGGGATCGCCCGCACATGGTCGGCCACAATCTGCGCGCCTATATCGAGGATCTGGAGAAACAGATGCGCGCGGCGGCGGCGGACCTCGAGTTCGAGACCGCCGGGCGCCTGCGCGACGAGATCCGTGCGCTGGAGCAGGAGGAACTGGGGCTTCCGGCTGGCGAGCACCGCGCGCCGGTGATGGGACGGAGCAACGAGGGCAAGCCCGGCACCCGCAAGACGCGCTACGGCAAGAGCCAAAAAATGCGCGCCGGCATGGCGGGGAGCAGCCGACGGGGGCGGTAGGTCATCGACGAAGACCCCCCGTAATTGCGGTTCGATTCAAATGGCAGACGGGGTCGGGTAACGGCTAAAACGATGCCTGAAACGAGAGCCGTATCATGATCCGCCGCTTTGATCCCGAAACCGAACGCATTTGGCGCGGCGAGCGGAGCCGCGCCTTTCCGCCCGACATTCAGGACCGGGCCTATGTCCGACTGAAAATGATCGATGCCGCCGAATCCCTCGAAGATTTGCGCGTCCCGCCAAGCAACCGCCTTCACGCGCTCAAAGGCGACCGTGCCGGACAGCACTCAATTTCCATTAACATGAAATGGCGTATATGCTTCGCCTGGCGCGACGGAGGCGCGGACGGTGTCGAAATCACAGACTATCACTAACCCCGATTGGCTGCATAATCCGCATGCGGGCGAAATGCTGTTCACAGAGTTCATGGAGCCCTTGGGTCTCGACGGTGAGGCGCTTGCGGCCGCGATCGATGTGCCGGCTGCCGATCTGGCAGTTGTGCTGGGCGGGCGCCGCGCGATGACCGGCGAGTTGGACCTGCGGCTGACGCGGTATTTTCGGATGTCCGAAGGATTTTTCCTGCGCCTGCAAATTCAACACGAACTCCTCGAAGCCAAGCGGGCGCTCAACGGCGAACTGGACCGGATCGTCCCGCGCACGGCGTGACGGTGGTTGAGCCGCGCGGCGTGCTCGGTCATAGAGGGGCGATGCGTCGCTATCTGCCTGCCATCATCATCGTTGCCTTGGGAAGCTGTTCGGGGCCGGCGCCGCGCATCGTCCCGGCCGCCGCACCGCCGCCCGTTTATGTCCCGCCGCCACCCCCGCCGCCCGCGCCCGCGCTGGGCAGTGACTGGCGCGACTGGCCGCTGACGCCGGGGGATTGGCGGTATGCGCCCACCGGCGGCGGATCGGCGGCGACCTTTGGATCGGGGGTGTTCGGGATTGCGTGCGACCGGGGGACGCGCCGCGTCAGCTTGCTTGGCGGTCCGTCGGCGGCGACAATGGTGATCCGTACCACCAGCACCACGCGCAGCATTGCGGTTCAACAATCCGGTGACGCGCGCGACGTGGCGGTGCTGTCGGCCAATGACCCGCTACTCGACGCCATGGCGTTCAGCCGCGGGCGATTCATCGTCGAGCAGGCCGGGCAGCCGCCGCTGGTGCTGCCGGCTTATGCCGAGGTCGGCCGGGTGATCGAGGATTGCCGGGGCTAGCTGAAACGACGCGCCGGCGCGCGGCCAAGGCGAAAGAGAATCGTCGAAATCCTTGTGCATTACAAGACTTGTTTATTGGTTTCATCTGACTCACATTGGGGTTGCACCCGATGACGGGTGTAACGCTTCAACAATGCGAAAGGAGGTGATCCGATGTCTCATGGTTCAGCAATGGGGTCGGTTCAGTTCGTTCGGGAGGCGCGCCGCTGACATCGAGCCAGCGGACGGAAGCCCTCCGTCCGCCGCGCGAGCGGGAGGTATCCTCCTCCATCCAACGCTCGACTGTTCGATGAAAGCGGATCGCATGGTCTCCCGGGCTGGAGCTCTCCGGCCGCTGACCATGTCAGGAGGTTGCCGGTGTCCGGTCGGGCATCGGCAGCCTCTTTTCAATGGAGCCGAAAACACCGCGCCAGGTTCGCCTGCCACAGCATGAGCAGCGGCACGACGCCGAGCTCCATGCAGAAGCCGAACAGATGCCCGAAACTGGGCGGGCCGACCGCGATCAGCGAGATCACGCGCGACAACCCCCCGCATACCACCAGCGCACCGAGCAGGCGAAAGCGCGGGCCCTTGGTCTCGATCGCCGGCACGCAGGTGGCAAAGGCGAGGCCGAGGCCGAAGAAGATCCCCGAAATGTAGCGGAAATGGCTGTCGAGATCGACCGGGACGACCGGCGGATGGCCGAGAAAGCCGGGCCCCTGCAGGATGCTCTGCCCCCCGACCGACAACGGCACGAGGCAGGCGACCGCGACAATCACCTGCAGGATGCGCTTCTCGATCACGGAGCTCATCGGCGATCATGCTCCAGCAATTCGGTGCGGACGTGGATCGCCCGGAGCGACAAACGCACCTCAAGCAGGAACGATACCAGCGCGCCGATCAGCACCGCCATCGCGACGATGAAGGTCGACGCCACGACGGTGCCGAGATGGAGCTGGCCCAGTTCGGCGACGAACAAGGTCGCGACGACACAGCAGATCATCACCGCGCTCAACACCGCCAGTGACAGCGCGAGGTTGATCACCGAGATGCGCCGGTCGAGCAGGCGCAGTTCCCAGACGTGGCGATCATGCTCCCGCCCGGTCGAACCGGGGTGCAGCTTTTCCAGTTGCCGCACCCGATCGACCACGCGCGACAGCCGCCCGGCGAGCACGTTGAGCAGCGCGCCGATACCGGTGAGCAGGAACACCGGCGCGAGCGACAGCTGGATCGTCTGCGCGATTGTGGTGACGGCGGGGAACGTCGGCATGGGTTCGAACGCTATTGGGGTCATGCAGCGGTTGCAACCCGAACAGGAGATATAGCGTGCTTGGCCATACGACCGACCCCGAAACCGGGGTCATCGAAATCACCGTCGACGGCGCGATGACGCGTGCCGATTACGACGCCGTCGTCGCGGCGATCGAATCAGCGATGACCCGCCACGGCAAGGTCCGCATGGTCGAGATCATCCGCTCGGTCGGGCATATCGACAGCTCGATCTGGTGGCGCGACGTCAAATGGGGGTTCACGCACATGGGGTCGATCGGGCGCTGCGCGGTGGTGACCGACAAGGGCTGGATCGGATCGATCACCCGCGCGGTCGGCGCGTTGATGCCGGCCGAGATCCGGGTCTTCCCGCTCGCCGATCTGGAAGAGGCGCGGGGCTGGGTCGCCTCGGAATAATCCGGATCGAACGCATCTGTTGCACTTGTTGGTAACCGTGCGGGCCTAGAACAGGCCTAATGGGCAAGCCGATGCGCCTCGACGAATTCACCCGCCTGCCGCGTGTGGTGCGGGTGTCGGTGCTCGACGGGCTGGCCGGGGCGATCGACACCGTGGCCGAACGCGCGCCGCCGGCGCACCGGTTCCTGCGCTATCAATGGTTTGCCGCCGCGCTGTCGGCCTATGGCGGCGATGTGCGTACGTTGCTGGTGGAGCAGGGCGGCGCGCCGGTGATCGCGCTCCCGCTGACACGCTTCGGGCCGGGCGCCGCGCGGCTGGCGGCGGTGCCGGGCTGTTACTGGCCGTTTCGCAGTTTCCCGATCGACCAACAGGTCGAGCCCCGCGCGGTCGATGCGCTGCTCGATAT
>JALYTP010000085.1 GCA_030854225.1 Pseudomonadota bacterium | reverse complement strand
TCGGTGTTGACCAGGCCGGGTTCGTCGGCGAGTTCGGCATTGCCCTCGATCACGGTGCCCGAAACGGGCGAGTAGACGTCCGACGCGGCCTTGACCGATTCGACCACGGCGGCCTCGTCGCCCTTGGTCAGGGTCTTGCCTTCCTCGGGCACGTCGACGAACACGATGTCGCCGAGCTGGCCTTGTGCATAATCGGAAATGCCGACGGTGCCGATGTCGCCATCGACATCGACCCATTCGTGATCTTCGGTGAAGTAACGGCTCATTTCGCTGCTCCTCGGACGTAGCGATGGGGAACAAAGGGCATTGCGGCGACGGTCGCCTGGTGGACCTTGCCGCGCTGGTTCAGCCGGACGACGGTGCCGATCTCGGCCATCGCGACGGGAACATAGGCCATCGCGATCGGCTGACCGAGCGAGGGAGCGAAGCCGCCAGACGTTACCTTGCCGACCTCCGACCCGTCAGCGTCGAGCACCGCCGCGCCTTCGCGCACCGGTTGCTTGCCCTCGACGATCAGCCCGACGCGCTTGACGACCGGCCCCTGCTCGCGCTCGATCGCGATCCGCGCGGCACCGGGATAATTGGCTTCCTCGCGGCGGCGCTTGCTGGCAACCGCGAAGCCCAGCGCGGCCATGACCGGCGTCGTCTCGGGGTCGAGATCATGGCCGTAGAGCGGCAAATCCGCCTCGAGCCGCAGCGAATCGCGCGCGCCAAGCCCGATCGGCTTCACCTCTGGTTCGGCGCACAGCGCATCGGCGAGCGCCACCGCATGGTCGCCGGGCGCCGAAATCTCGAACCCGTCCTCGCCGGTATAGCCCGACCGGCTGATCCATAACGGGATGCCGTTCCACTCGAAATGGTCGCCGGTCATGAACACCAGATCGGCGACACCCGGCACCAGTCGCGCGAGCGCATCGACCGCCTTCGGCCCCTGAAGCGCGAGCAACGCCTGCTCGTCCATGTGGTTGAGCGTGATCTCGTCGGGCAATGCGTCGCGCAGATGGCCGATATCGTCATATTTCACGGCACCGTTGACGACCATGTAGAGGCCCCGATTCTCCTCACCGTCCCAGCGGGTGAACATCAGATCGTCGAGGATGCCGCCATTGTCGGCGAGCAGCAGCGAGTATTTCTGGCCGTTCGGCTTAACGCCTTTCACATCGGCCGGGATCAGCTTTTCGAGTTCGTCGTCCAGCCCCTCTCCGCTGAGATGGACCTGCCCCATGTGCGACACGTCGAACAGCCCGGCCGATTCGCGCACCCACAGATGCTCGGCCATGATGCCGTCATACTGGACCGGCATGTAATAGCCCGCGAACGGCACCATGCGGCCACCCTTCGCACGGTGCCAAGCATCGAGCGGGAGCGTCTGAAGCTCGATCTCGGTTTCGAAGTCGCTATCGTCGTCGCTCAATGCCCGGCTCCCCGTAACGGATGACAGCGCGACAACGACCCGCAAAGGCCGAATATCCGCTGCCCCCTCTGTCACGGAACCTGAGAGCTTTCACCCGGCTCCGCCAGAATCTGGCATCGGCCGGGCTTACCCCTTCGGCGGCCCGGGCGAACCGGGCTCTTTCCAGAGCGTCACTATCGACAAAAGCGGTCCGTTTTGCCTGAGAGATTCCGGGGCGGTTGCTCCTTCGGCGGCGGGTGAAACCCGCGCTCTCCCGCTTCGTCAGCGACTGATCGCGGGTGTGGCGCGGCCCGACAACCGAGTCAATCGACGATGAACAGCTTCGCACCTTTTGCCGTGGACGAACGATGCGGCGCGTCGCCGAAATCGGATACCTGATACGACGTGCCCGCCGTCAACCGCGTCGTCGGGCCGCCCTTCAATTCGCTGTCGATCTCACCGTCGATCACCAGCAACACATGGCCGCGATCGCACCAATGATCCGCCAGATAACCCGGCGAATATTCGACCATGCGAACGCGCAGATCGCCCGCCGCGAAGGTCTGCCACCAGGCGGTGCCGGTTTCGCCGGGATGCTCGGTGCGCGGCACCGCTGACCAGTCGGTGGTGGTGAACGCCAGCGCCGGCAGTTTCATCGCGTGACGTTGTATTTCAGCTGATCGTCGGTGAGCTGGAAACCAACCAGCGCCTCGAAGGTCGCGCGGAGCACCGCCTGGCGCACTTCCGGGCGGGTCAGCGGATCGATCGCGGCGTCCTCGTCACCGGCCTTGCGCTTCTCGGTCAGCCGCTTCTTGACGTCGGGCGGCAGGGTCGCGGCGGCGCGGTTGACGATCGAGGTCGCCTGCCCGCTCGTGCTGGCGCGGTCCCGCCCGGCGTCGAAATGCACCGCGACATGGCCGACGCGCTTGGCGATCACCGCGGTGCCGCCCTGCACGACGGTGATGAAATAGGGCAATGTCACGTCGCGCGCCGCGTCGGCATGGGTGCGCCGCGCCAGAATATCGAAGGTTATCGTGGTCTGGATGTCCGGCCCTTCCGCATCGGCACAGGTCGAGCGGACGTGGGTCATCGTGGCGACGAGATCGATGGCGTTCTCGTCGCGGCTCGCCGCCGGATTGAACAGCGTGATGTCGCCCGTGCCAGCGGGTATACCCACCGCCGGGCACGCCGAGCGGACCGCGGTGATGCCGCCGGTCGCATCGATCTGGCCGCTGCGACTCGCGCAGCCGCCCGCCAGCAGGATGAGGAACGCCGGGGCAACGATGTAGGAGGCTTTCACGAGGCGACGCACCTTTTTCACAAACAAGGGGGCCGAGCAGCGATCACCGCTCCGGCCCCGGAACGGCGGCACCATAGGAACCGCCTTTCGCGGGCGCAAGCAATCGCGTAGAGCCGCGCCCGTGATGCCCGACATCGTAAAACCTCCGCTCGATCTGCTCATCGCCGCCCCGCGCGGCTTCTGTGCCGGGGTCGACCGCGCGATCAAGATCGTCGAGCTGGCGATCGAGAAATACGGCGCGCCCGTCTATGTCCGGCACGAGATCGTCCACAACGCCTTCGTCGTCGATACGCTCAAGGCGCAGGGCGCGGTTCTGGTGGAGGAGCTGGAGGAGGTGCCCGACGGCGTGCCGGTGGTGTTCAGCGCGCACGGTGTGCCCAAGGCGGTTCCCCGCGAAGCCACGGCGCGCGGGCTGTTGTATCTCGACGCGACGTGTCCGCTGGTTTCCAAGGTTCACCGTCAGGCCGAGCGGCTGGTCGCGGCGGGGCGGCACATCGTCTTCGTCGGGCATCGCGGTCACCCCGAGGTGATCGGCACGTTCGGCCAGGTGCCCGACGGCGCGATGTCGCTGGTCGAAACCGCCGCCGATGTCGCCGCCCTGACCTCGGTCGATCCGGACAATCTCGGCTTCCTGACGCAGACCACGCTATCGGTCGACGATACCGCAGAGATCGTCGCCGCACTCGTCGAACGCTTTCCCACCATCCAGGCGCCGCGCGGGGAGGATATCTGTTACGCGACCTCCAACCGCCAGGCGGCGGTGAAGGCGATCACCGCGCGGTGCGATGCGCTGCTGGTGATCGGGGCGCCCAATTCGTCCAATTCGCTCCGTCTGGTCGAGGTCGCGGCACGGCACGGCAAGCGGGCGCAGTTGATCCAGCGCGCGGCCGATCTCGACTGGGCGTTCCTCGACAGGGTGCGCACGCTCGGCATCACCGCCGGGGCGTCGGCGCCCGAAGTGCTGGTGCGCGAACTGGTCGATCGGCTAGGCGAACGTTTCGCGGTGACCGAGCGCGAGGTCGAACACACGACCGAAGACATCGCCTTCAAGCTGCCGCACGGCCTCGAAGCCGCGGCCTGACGCGCGCGTGGCGGTCTATACGCACGTCTCCGCCGAGGCGCTGACGGCCTTTCTGGGGCGGTACGACGTCGGCGAACTCGTCTCGGCCAAGGGCATCGCCGAGGGGGTCGAGAACAGCAATTACCTGGTCGATACGACCAAGGGCCGCTTCGTCCTGACACTGTACGAAAAGCGTGTGTCGGCGAACGATCTGCCGTTCTTCATGGCGCTGCTCGACCATCTCGATGCCAAGGGTCTGCCCGTGCCGCCGGCGATCAAGGACCGGGCTGGCACCGAGATACAGGAGCTGGAGGGCAGACCGGCATGCCTTATCAAGTTCCTGCCCGGCATATCTCTATCACATCCGACGCCAGCGCAGGCGCGCTCGACGGGAGATGCACTGGGTGAGATGCACCGTGCGGTCGCCGATTTCACCCGGACGCGGGTCAATTCGATGGGAGCGGACACCTGGCGACCGCTGTTCGACCGATGCGGGCGCAACCTCGATGCGATCGCGCCGGGGCTCTACGACGATCTCGCCTTCGCGATCGACCATGTCGAGAGCAACTGGCCTGGCGATACCCTCGACCGCTGCGCGATCCACGCCGATCTGTTTCCCGACAATGTCCTGATGCTCGGTGATCGGGTCGCCGGCCTGATCGACTTCTATTTCGCTTGCACCGACATCCGCCTGTACGATCTGGCCGTCGCGCACGCCGCATGGTCGTTCGATGCGACGGGAACGCGTTTCGACGCCGCCGTCGGCGATGCATTGATCGAGGGATATGCGCAGCATTTCGCCCTCGGTGATAATGATCGGCTGGTGTGGGGCGATCTCGCGGCGGGCGCGTGCATCCGCTTCACGCTGTCGCGGGCGTGGGACTGGCTCAACACCCCGTCCGACGCATTGGTCACGCGCAAGGATCCCCTGGCGTTCTGGCGCCGCGTGAAGACGTATCGCCCCGATCTCGCGTCTCGGTTGAGCACGGTCGCGTGAGCGAGCTGCCGCGCGTCGAGATCGCCACCGACGGCGCGTGCAAGGGCAATCCCGGCCCCGGCGGCTGGGGCGTGCTGATCCGCATGGGCGCGCGCGAGCGGGAGCTTGCCGGCGGCGAGGCGTTGACCACCAACAACCGCATGGAGCTGACCGCCGCGACCGAGGGGTTGAACGCGCTCAAGCGGCCGTGTCACGTCATCCTGTCGACCGACAGCCGCTATGTCATGGACGGGCTCACCAAATGGATCCACGGCTGGCGCCGCAACGGCTGGCGCACCGCGGACAGGAAGCCGGTCAAGAATGCCGAGCTATGGCAGGCGCTGCTCGACGCCGCCGCGCCGCACCGCATCGAATGGATTTGGGTCAAGGGCCATGCCGGCCATCCCGACAACGAACGCGCCGACCGCCTGGCCAGCGACGCGGCGGACGCCGCGCGGGCGCGCTAACGCCTAGGTGTTTAGTCCCGGCATCTGGTGGATCGGATCGACGATGAACCTATCCGGCTCTGACGTCCATACTTTGGCGATGTATTCGTAGGGCGTGAGGCCGCTCAGTGTCTTGAGCCGACGTGCGAAGTTGTAGGCGGCGATGAAGTCGGCGAGGTGAACCCGCAACTGGTCGTGGCTATCGTAGTGGAAGCGCTTGACGGTAGCTTCCTTGATGGTGCGGTTCATTCGCTCGACCTGACCGTTGGTCCAGGGGTGGTTCGGTTTGGTGAGCCGGTGCTCGATGTCGTTCGCCTCGCAGATCATGTCGAAGCGCATCTGGCGGGACCACGCTGTGTTGCGATTGCGGGGCTGCTCGGCGAACTGGATGCCGTTGTCGGTCAGGATCGTGTGGATCCGGTAGGGCACGGCTTTCAGCAGAAGTTCGAGGAACTCCCAAGCCGTCCGCCTGTCAGCCTTGTCGACCAGCTGCGTCACCGCGAACTTGCTGGTGCGGTCGATGCCGACGAACAAGTAGAGCTTGCCCTCGGCGGTCTGCACCTCGGCGATATCCATGTGGAAGAAGCCGATTGGATAGCGCTTGAAGCGCTGTCGCTTGGGCTTGTCGCCCTCGATGTCTGGCAGGCGGGAGATGCCGTGGCGCTGCAGGCAGCGGTGCAGTGCTGACCGCGTGAGATGCGGGATCGACGGCTGCAATGCATACAGGCAGTCGTCCAGCGGTAGCAGAGTGTGCCGCCGGAACGCGACGACCGCCGCCTCCTCGGCTTGGGTCAGGGTCGTGGAGTGAGGGGCCTTCGGCCCGGTCTTCAGATCCTCGACCGTCGCCCGCTTACGCCACTTCGCCACCGTCTTGGGGTTGATCCCCAGTTCCCGGCTCAGCGTCGCGAGCGAAGCTTGCGATCGCTGTACTGCTGCTCGGACGGCGTACGTGGTCGTGGCGCTCCCGTGACGAACTTGCCCCATAATGCTTCCTTCCATTGCAACGAAAGGATCGCACCATCAAACCGTGGGATCAAACACCTAGCGCCAACGGCACCGCGAAAAAAATAGACACGCTCTAGAGCGGTTTCCGCGCCTTCTGAATCGTTGAGGATTCCCCCGGCGGCGGTTTTCTGATTCAGGTTTTGTGCCGGGCGGAGGAGACCGGCATGGATGCCACGAGTGCTTTCTCAGGAC
>JALYTP010000405.1 GCA_030854225.1 Pseudomonadota bacterium | reverse complement strand
CCGTCTGCTTCACGACGACGTACGCGTCCGCCGCGAACTTAAGAAGCGCCTCTACCAGGCCGGTGTTTCGCGGATCATCATCGAGCGGCCGCACAAGAAGTGCCGGGTGACCATCTATGCCGCGCGCCCCGGCGTGATCATCGGCAAGAAGGGCGCGGACATCGAGAAGCTGCGCCGTACGCTCGGCGCGATGACCGCGTCGGACGTGTCGCTCAACATCGTCGAGATCCGCAAGCCAGAGATCGATGCCAAGCTCGTCGCGCAGGGTATCGCCGATCAGCTCGAGCGTCGTATCGCGTTCCGCCGCGCCATGAAGCGCGCGGTGCAGTCGGCGATGCGGCTCGGGGCCGACGGCATCCGCGTTGCTTGCGGCGGTCGTCTGGGCGGCGCGGAGATCGCCCGTTCGGAAAGCTACCGTGAGGGCCGTGTGCCGCTGCATACGCTGCGCGCCAACCTCGATTACGCCGAAGCCACGGCGCACACCGCTTACGGCGTGTGCGGCGTGAAGGTCTGGGTCTTCAAGGGCGAAATTCTCGGCCATGATCCGATGGCGCAGGACCGGTTGATGATGGAGGCCCAGACCTCCGGCGTGCGCCCGGCGCGCGACGATCGTCGCTAAAGGTCAGGAACCGACATGCTGCAACCGAAAAAGACCAAGTTCCGCAAGGCCTTCAAGGGCCGCATCCACGGCGATGCCAAGGGTGGCGCGGCGCTCAACTTCGGCTCGTACGGGCTGAAGGCGATGGAGCCGGACCGGATCACCGCGCGCCAGATCGAGGCGGCACGCCGCGCGATCACGCGCCACATCAAGCGCCAGGGGCGGTTGTGGATCCGCGTGTTCCCCGACGTGCCGGTGTCGGGCAAGCCGGCCGAAGTCCGCATGGGCAAGGGCAAGGGCTCGCCGGAATTCTGGGCAGCGCGCGTCAAGCCGGGCCGCATTCTGTTCGAACTCGACGGCGTCGAGGGGCCGCTCGCCGCCGAGGCGTTCAGCCGCGCGGCGATGAAGCTGCCGATCAAGGTGAAGGTGGTGGCGCGTCTCGGTGACACGTCGCACCTGGGAGGCGAGAAGTGAGCCGCATCGACGACATCAACGGCAAGACCGAGGATCAGCTGAGCGAGGAGCTCGGCAATCTGAAGCGCGAGGCATTCAACCTGCGTTTCCAGGCCGCGACCAACCAGCTCGAAAAGCCGAGCCGGGTGCGCGAGGTCCGCCGCGACATTGCTCGCATCAAGACCGTCCAGGGCCAGCGTTCGCGCGCGGCCGACGCGAAGTAAGGAACGAGACATGCCGAAGCGCGTGCTGACCGGAGTGATCGTCTCCGACAAGGGCGAAAAGACGGTGGTCGTCAACGTGGAGCGCAAGGTGAAGCACGCGCTCTACGGCAAGATCATCCGCCGTTCGAAGAAGTATCACGCCCATGACGAGGGCAACGAATACAAGCAGGGTGAAACGGTGCGGATCGAAGAGACCGCGCCGATCTCCAAGCTGAAGACCTGGAAGGTCGTCGATCGGGTGAATACCCATGCGACGCCCGAACGGGTCGATCTCGCGGGCGAAGAGGCCGCGGCGGCGTAACATTAACAAGCAGGGTGCCGGTCAGAAATCGGCCCCAGTTGAGAAGGAACCGGATCGATGATCCAGATGCAGTCCAATCTCGAGGTCGCTGATAACAGCGGCGCGAAGCGGGTGCAGTGCATCAAGGTGCTGGGCGGCTCGAAGCGTCGCGTGGCCGGCGTTGGCGACATCATCGTCGTCAGCATCAAGGAAGCACAGCCGCGCGGCAAGGTGAAGAAGGGCGACGTGCACCGCGCCGTCATCGTGCGCACCGCGAAGGACATTCGCCGCGCCGACGGATCGGTGATCCGCTTCGATTCGAACGCGGCGGTGCTGGTCAACAAGAACGAGGAGCCGATCGGCACCCGTATCTTCGGCCCGGTGGTGCGCGAACTGCGCGGCCGCAAGCACATGAAGATCATTTCGCTCGCGCCGGAGGTGCTGTGA
>JALYTP010000084.1 GCA_030854225.1 Pseudomonadota bacterium | reverse complement strand
GGGCCGCTCGATGTATGCCGTGAAGGCCAATCCATCGCCCGATCTTTTGCAGATCCTGTGGGATAACGGCGTGACGCATTACGACGTCGCTTCGATCGCCGAGGTGCGCCTCGTCGCGCGGACGCTGCCTGAGGCGACGTTGTGCTTCATGCATCCGGTGAAGGCCGAGGAAGCGATCCACGAGGCGTATTTCACCCATGGATGCCGCACGTTCAGCCTCGATTCGGTCGAGGAGCTGGACAAGATCATCCGCGCCACCGCGCGGGGCGACGCGCCCGCGACTGACCTGACGCTGTGCGTGCGGCTGCGCGTCTCGTCGGAACATGCCAAGCTCAGCCTCGCGTCCAAGTTCGGCGTGGCGCCCGGCGAATCGCGTGAATTGCTGTTCCGTGCGCGCCAGGCGGCGGATGCGCTGGGCATCTGCTTCCATGTCGGCAGCCAGGCGATGACCCCGGCGGCCTATGCCGAGGCGATGGAGCGTGTGCGCCAGGCGATCGTCGAGGCCGGCGTCACGGTCGACGTGGTCGATGTCGGCGGCGGGTTCCCCTCGACCTATCCGGGGATGGAGCCCCCCCCGCTCGAGCTGTATTTCGAGACGATCCACCGCGCGTTCGAATCGCTGCCGGTCAGCTATTCGTCCGAATTGTGGTGCGAACCCGGCCGCGCGTTGTGCGCCGAATACAGCTCGATCATCGTGCGCGTCGAAAAACGCCGCGGGGACGAGCTGTTCATCAACGACGGCGCGTATGGCGCGTTGTTCGATGCCGCGCATATCGGCTGGCGCTTCCCCGTCGTGTTGCTGCGTGAGCCCGATTCGATGGCGCGCGATATGGCGTTCAGCTTCTACGGCCCGACCTGCGACGATCTCGACCATATGGCCGGGCCGTTCATGCTCCCGGCCGATGTGCGCGCGGGCGATTATCTCGAGATCGGGATGCTCGGCGCCTATGGCTCGGCGATGCGCACGGCGTTCAACGGCTTTGGATCGGACGAGACGGTGATCGTCGGCGACGAGCCGATGGCCTCGCTGTACGTCGAGGCGGAGCGCATAGTCGCGTCGAACGTCGTAAAGCTATAACAGCCCTGTTCTACCAGATCGGGGGCGGCGCGCGGTGGTGCGCCGCCTCCACCGGGTTTTCCGCGTCCCCACGAAACGACGGCGGCCATGACGATGGGAGCAACCCATGACCGACACCCTGACCAAGATCGCCGCCGCCAACGCGCCGATCAACGACACCCGCAAGGCCGAACTGCTGTCGAAGCAGGTCAAGCACATCGACATCACCAGTTTCGACGCGCGCCCGATCGTCGATGCGATGAGCGACATGAGCTTCACCAGCCGCGACCTCGGCCGCGCGACGAAGATCTACAACCAGATGCTCGCCGACAAGGATTGCACCGTGGTGCTGGTCATCGCCGGATCGACCTCGGCCGGCGGCTGCATGGATTTGTATGCCGAGCTGGTGCGCAACAACATGGTCGATTGCATCGTCGCGACCGGGGCCACGATCGTCGATATGGATTTCTTCGAAGGCCTTGGTCACAAGCATTATCAAGCGCTTGAAATTCCTGACGACGATACGCTGCGCTCGCTCTATATCGATCGCATCTACGATACCTATATCGACGAGGAGCAGCTACAGGATTGCGACTTCACGATCAACAAGATCGCCAACGAGCTGGAGCCGCGCGCCTATTCGTCGCGCGCGTTCATCCGCGAGATGGGGCGTTACCTCAGCGAGCATGGCAAGAAAAACAACAGCCTGGTCAAGCTGGCGTTCGAGCATGACGTGCCGATCTTCTGCCCCGCTTTCGTCGATTCGTCGGCGGGCTTCGGGCTGGTCAAGCATCAGGTCGATCAGATGAAGGCGGGCAAGCCGTATCTGATGATCGACGCGGTGGCCGATTTCCGCGAGCTGACCGACATCAAGATCGCGGCGGGCACCACCGGGCTGCTGATGATCGGCGGCGGGGTACCCAAGAATTTCGTGCAGGATACCGTCGTCTGCGCCGAAATCCTCGGCCACGAAAATGTCGAGGTGCACAAATATGCCGTGCAGATCACCGTCGCCGACGTGCGCGACGGCGCCTGCTCGTCCTCGACGCTGCAGGAAGCGGCGAGCTGGGGGAAGGTCAATACCGGTATCGAGCAGATGGTGTTCGCCGAAGCCGGGTCGGTGATGCCGCTCCTCGCCAGCGATGCCTATCACCGCGGTCATTGGAAAGGCCGCGCCAAGCGCGCGTGGGGCACGTTGTTCGACAAGTAAGGTTGCGCGTCGCAACCGATTGATGCAGCCTCTCCCCACGCTCTTGGGGGAGGCTGTTTCATGCAAAGCGATATTCTGAAACCCGTCGTCGTGCTGATCGCGTGGACGATCGTGATGCTCGTCTGGCTGGTCGCGCTGCGTCTCCCGGCGTTGAAGGCCGCCGGGGTCGATATGGGCCGGCTGGTCGGCGGCAAGGGTACCGACGCGGACGGGGTGCTACCTATCAAGGCGCAGTGGAAAGCGCACAATTACAACCATCTGCTCGAACAACCGACGATCTTTTACGCGGTATGCCTGGTGATCGCGTTCACCGGCACCGGCAACGGCGTGAATGCGTGGATCGCCTGGGCCTATGTCGCGCTGCGCATCGTTCACAGCGTGTGGCAATCGACCGTCAACAAGGTGTCGATCCGGTTCGCGCTGTTCACGCTGTCGACGCTCTGTCTGGTCGCGTTGACGCTGCATGCCGCGATTGCCGTGTTCGGCGGCCACCATGGCTGAAAAGTTCGAGCGCCACCGCCAGCCGTGGCGGCAGGACGAAATCCAGAAACTGCACACGCTCGCGAAGAAGGGCATGGCCTTGAAAGCCATCGCCAAGGCGCTGACCCGCAGCGAGGAATCGGTCAAGACCCGCGCGAAGGACGACGGGCTGTCGATCACGAAGCTGCGTTAACCGAACAGTCGCGCGACGCTCCGGTCGAGCATGACGAGTTGCCACAGCGTGCGGCCGTGATCTGCACGGGCGGCGCGGTGGTCGGCGGCGAGGCGTTCGATCGCTGGGCCATCGAACCAGTGCAGCAGGCGCGGCGACCGGGCGAGCGCCGCCGCCTCGTCGGCCAGGCTTCCCCGGAACCACGCGCTCACCGGGGTCACGAACCCCATCTTGGTGCGATACAGGATGTCACGCGGCAGATAGCGTTCCATCGCGCGCTTCATCAGCCACTTCCCCTCTCCGCCGCGCAGTCGCATCGCGACGGGGAGCGAGGCGGCGAATTCGACCAGCCGGTGGTCGAGCAGCGGCTCGCGCGGCTCCAGCCCGTGCGCCATGCTGGTGCGATCGGACTTGGTCAGGATGTCACCCGGCAACCAATGCTGGAAATCGGCATATTGCGCGCGGTCGAGCGGCTCGCGCGCCGGCGCGTCGCGCACCGACCGGACGTAGCGATCCTCCGCGCGGTAACCGTCAAGCTCGCGCGTCGCGGCGGCGGTGAACAACCGCGCGCGCAACGCCGGCGTGGTCACCCCGACTGACCGCGCATACGCCTCGTCGCCATCCTCGGCGAGCGCGAGCAAGGTCGTCCTGGCGCGGAACGGGCGCGGCGCCCAATCCGCCTTGGGATAGACCCGCCCCAGCGCACCCAGCGCGGCGCGCACGCGCATCGGCAACATCCCGCGCACGCGTTCCTCCGCCGCCTGAAACTTGTACCGCCGATATCCCGCCATCGCCTCGTCCGCGCCGTCCCCAGACAGGGCGACCTTGACGTGCTGGCTGGCGAGTTCGGCCACGCGCCACGCGGCGAGTGCCGAGGCATCGGCGAACGGCTCGTCGAACGCGGCGACCAGGGTATCGATCAACCCGAAATCGTCCGCCGAGACGACTCGCTCGCGCTGTTCGGTGGCGAAGCGCGCGGCGATCCGGTCGGCATATCGGCGCTCGTCATACCCGGCGACGTCGAAGCCGATGGTGAAGGTGTTGACCGCGCGTTTCGACGCCTCGGCCATCAGGGCGACAACGGTCGAGCTGTCCACCCCGCCCGACAGGAACACGCCGAGCGGCACATCGGCGACCATGCGCGACTGCACCGCATCGCGCAGCCGATCGACCAACTCCGCCTCGAGGTCGCGCACGCTGCCTTGGGCGCGGCGGGAGAAATCGACGCCCCACCACCGTGACGGCGCAGGGACCGGCTTGCCGCGCTCGATCAGCAGCGAATGACCCGCCGGCAATTTCTTCACGCCAGCGATGATGCACGCATCATCGGGGACGTAGCCGAACGCCATGAAATCATCGATCGCGCGCGGATCGGGATCACGGCGCAACAAGGGATGCGCGAGCAATCCCTTGAGTTCGGACGCGAACGCCACGCCGCCATCCGACAACTCGACATAATGGAGCGGAGTCACCCCCATCCGGTCGCGCGCGAGGAACAGGCACTGCCGCGCGGCGTCGTGCAGCGCGAACGAGAAGATGCCGTTGAACCGGTCGAGCATTGCCGGCCCCCAATGGCGCCAGCCATGGAGCAGCACCTCGGTATCGCCGCTCGTCTCGAACCGGGCGCCCAGCGCGGCGAGTTCGGCGCGCAACGCGGCGTAATTGTAGATCTCGCCGTTATAGGTGACGGTGAGTTGCCCGTCGGCGGTCGCCATCGGTTGCGGCGATCCGGCAACGTCGATGATCGAGAGCCGGCGATGCCCCAGCCCTACCCCCGGCGCGGTCCACACGCCCGATCCGTCCGGCCCGCGATGCGCCTGCGCGTCGGCCATCGCCAGGATGCGCTGGGGATCGACCGGCTTGGGCGTGGCAGGATAGAATATCCCGGCGATGCCGCACATCAGCGCGGCGTCTCGCTGACGGTATCGGCGAAGGTGCCGGGCGATCCGATCGCGGCGAGGAAGCGCGCCATGGCGTCGCGCGGATCGTGCCCCGGCAGCGCCTCGGCCGACAGGTGCAGCGCCACCGCGCGCTGATCGCCGCCGAGCAGTTTGACGCGCAGCGTTTCGAGCTTCACGCGCTTGTCGTCGTGGGTGGTAACACCGCCCAGCCTATACCAGGTCGCGACCTGCCGCTCGACCGGGCCGGGCGCGGTGATCCGCATCACACTGCCGCCGTCGAGATCGGCCGAATCGTCGATCCGCACCCAGCGATCGTCCTCGCGCAGCGCGCCCACCCCGAACGCGACCAGTTCCTTGCCTTCATGCTCGCTGCCATAGACCGCCAGCGCGACATCGACCATGTCGCCCGCCGCATCGCCGTACCGCCCGATCAGGAAATGATCCGCGCCGGGGTAATGGGGCGTCCACGGCGCGCGCGCGCTCATCGCCACACGGTGCCAGCCAGGCACATCGGGGAGCGCGATATGCGCGGGCAGTGGTGCGGCATTGCCCGCGATCGCCGCCGACCAGGCGACGAACGCCCCCGCCACCGCCAGCACCGACGCAGCCCCGATCGGCAGGCCCATGCGGTGCGACGGCACCGCCTGCAGCGCCGCCACGTCGACCACCGGCGCATCTGGCGCGCGATCGAACCAGCGCCAGCCGATCGCGATCACCGCCGCCATCACCAGCGCGAAGAAAATCCAGCCATAGACGATATGGTCCATCCCCGTCGCGCGTTCGACCGAGGTGAGATAGGCTGCGTAGATCGTCGCAAAGGCGCGGATGCCGTTGGCGATCACCGGCACGATCAGCGCGACGACCATGAAGATCGCGCGGCGCCGCCACGACACGAAGCACACATTGGCGACGAGGGTGCCATACGCGATCATCGCAATGACGAACTTCGCCCCCGAACACGCCTCCGCCACCTCGAAATAACCGTTGGGGATGGTAATCAGTACGCCGTTCACGCTGGCCGGGACGCCGAACAGGTGGAGCAGCGGCATGGTCATCTCGACCGTCACGGTCTGGAGCGGGGTCTCCAGCCCCTCGCCGAACGGCACGAGAAACACCGCGTAGCACAGCGGGAAAAGCAGCGCGCGACCGACATTGGGACCAAGGATCGTGACGACTGCCCCCTGCACCATCATCACCAGCCCGAGATGCCGCGCCAGCGCCACCCCCGCGGCATCGCCGAGCAGCCACCCGAACCCGCCGCACGCGACGATCGCGAGGCCGGGCGCCCAGGTGACGGGCATGACGCGCGCGAGGTCCCCGCGCCGCTGCCACACCAGCCAGGCGATGACGGGGCCGATGAACAGACAATGCCCGAAGGTCGTGCTGGTCCACCAGATCGTCGCCAGCGCGCGCGCATCGGTGTGGAACATCGCGATCAGCGCGGCGGCGACGATCGCCACGGGAAGCCACCAATACGGAATCGCGATAGCGCCACGAATATCGCGAATATCGGAAGGGTTCATTGCATCCTCCGCTCGCGGCCGCGAAAGAAGCCGAGTAGGGCGGGTAGGTACGGGACGGCGGTGTCGAGTTC
>JALYTP010000083.1 GCA_030854225.1 Pseudomonadota bacterium | reverse complement strand
GACAAGGTCGATCTCGCCGCCGCCGCGCTCGCCTTCGATCCGGCGCGACTCGACGCCGACGAGAGCCGGCTGTTCGATCTGCGCGCGGTCGCGCGCAAGTACCGCGTCCAGCCCGACGATCTCGCTGCGCTCGCCATCGACCTGTCGGCCAAACTCGCGCAGATCGATGGCGGCGCGCAGGGAATCGCGGCGCTGGAGCGCCAGGTCGCCGATGCACGGGCCGCCTATGAGACCGCCGCCGATGCGCTGAGCGCCACGCGGACGGTGGCGGCCGAACGGCTCGATGCCGCCGTGCGCGAGGAACTCGCGCCGCTGAAGCTCGATGCCGCGCGTTTCCGCACCCTCGTCGCGGCGCTGCCGACCGAGCAGTGGAGCGCCAGTGGCAGGGACCGGGTCGAATTCGAGATTTCGACGAACCCCGGCGCGCCCTTCGCGCCGCTCATCAAGATCGCCTCCGGCGGCGAATTGTCGCGCTTCATCCTCGCGCTCAAGGTCGCGCTGGCCGAGCGCGGCGGCGCGGCGACGATGATCTTCGACGAGATCGATCGCGGGGTCGGCGGCGCGGTCGCCTCGGCGATCGGCGAGCGACTCGCGCGGCTCGCCTTCGGCACGCAGGTGCTGGTGGTGACGCACAGCCCGCAGGTCGCCGCGCGCGGTGACCGGCACCTGCTGATCGCCAAAAGCCATGACGGCATCGTCACGCGCACCGGCGTCACCGCACTCGATGCCGAAGCGCGGCGCGAGGAAATCGCCCGCATGCTCTCGGGCGCGACTGTCACCGACGAGGCCCGGGCGCAGGCCGGGCGGCTGCTGGAAACGGCTTAGGCCTGAAGGAGAATGTCGCCGTCGTCGTGATCCGCTTGCCGGGCGTCTCGCCTACAGCGGGATACAGCGCTTGATCTGCCCCGTCTGCTGCGCGTAGCCCGATCACGATGGACCCGTTGCCCGCCACCGACGCCGATGCCGCCGCCGCGCTCGCCCACCTCGCGGCCGAAATCGCGCACCACAATAAACGATATCACACCGACGACGCGCCCGAGATCGGCGACGGCGATTACGACGCGCTGGTGCGGCGCAATGCCGCGATCGAGGCGGCGTTTCCGCACCTGGTCCGCCCCGATTCGCCGGGCAAGCAAGTGGGCGCGGCACCCGCTTCGCACCTTGCCAAAGTCGCGCATGCCCGGCCGATGATGAGCCTGGACAACGCCTTTGCCGACGACGAGGTGGCCGATTTCGTCGCGCGGGTCCGCCGGTTCCTGAGCCTCCCGGACGAAACGCCGGCGGTGCTTACTGCGGAGCCCAAGATCGACGGCTTGTCCTGCTCGCTGCGCTATGAACGCGGCCGGCTAGTACAGGCGCTGACGCGCGGCGACGGGAAAGTCGGTGAAGACGTAACGGCCAATGTCCGCACCATCGGCGATATTCCCGCCGCACTTGCCGGCGACGCTCCCGCGGTGTTCGAGGTGCGCGGCGAAGTCTATATGGCAAAGGCCGATTTCACCGCGCTCAACGCGCGCCTGCTCGCCGAAGCCGAGGCGGCGGGCAAGGAGGCGCGTCAGTTCGCCAACCCCCGCAACGCCGCCGCCGGATCGCTGCGCCAGAAGGATGCCGGCGTCACCGCCACCCGCCCCTTGCGCTTCCTCGCCCATGGATGGGGCGAGGCGTCGGCGATGCCGGGCGACACGCAGCTTGCGGTCATGCGCGCGGTCGCCGCCTCGGGCCTGCCGGTCAGCGAGTTGTTGATCCGCGTCGACAGCATCGAAGCCGCGCTGGCGCATTACCGCGCGATCGAAGCGATGCGCGCCGATCTGGCGTTCGACATCGACGGCGTCGTCTACAAGGTCGACCGGCTCGATTGGCAGGCGCGGCTGGGGGCGGTGGCGAAGGCGCCGCGCTGGGCGATCGCCCATAAATTCCCCGCCGAACGCGCCGAGACGACGCTCGAACGGATCGACATCCAAGTCGGCCGCACCGGCAAGCTGACCCCGGTCGCGCGGCTCACCCCGGTGACGGTCGGCGGGGTGGTGGTCACCAACGCCACGCTGCACAATGCCGACAAGATCGTCCGGCTGGGGGTCCGCCCCGGCGACCGAGTGGTGCTGCAACGCGCCGGGGACGTGATTCCCCAGATCGTCGAGAATCTCACCCGCGACGCGGAGAGACCCGCCTTCGCCTTTCCCGATCACTGCCCCGAATGCGGCAGTGAGGCGGTCGCCGAGCCGGGCGAGGTCGATGTGCGCTGCACCGGCGGGCTGATTTGCCCGGCGCAGCGCTTCGAGCGGTTGCGCCATTTCGTTAGCCGCGGCGCGCTCGATATCGACGGGCTGGGCGAAAAGAGCATCACCGAATTCTTGACGCTGGGCTGGATCGCCGAGCCCGCCGACATCTTTCGCCTCGCCGAACACCGCGAAACCCTGCTCGGCCGTGAAGGCTGGCAGGCGGTATCGGTCGACAAGCTGCTCGACGCGGTCGCCGCGCGGCGGCACCCCGATGCCGCGCGGCTGCTGTTCGGGCTGGGCATCCGCCATGTCGGCCAGGTCACCGCGCGAGACCTGATGCGCGCGTTCGGCACTTTGCCAGCGCTGCGCGAAGCGGCGGAAGCCGCGCATGCCGGGGACGCAGAGGCGATCGAAACCTTCGCGTTGATCGACGGCGTCGGCCCGGTGGTGGTCGCCGCGCTCGGCGACTTCCTCCACGAGCCGCACAACCGTCTTCTTTGGGACGATCTGCTCGCGGTGCTCGATCCACCGCCCTACGTCGTCGAGACCCGCGCATCGCCCGTCACCGGCAAGACGCTGGTCTTCACCGGCAGCCTCGAGACGCTGAGCCGTGACGAAGCCAAGGCTCAGGCCGAATCGCTCGGCGCGCGCGTGGCCGGATCGGTTTCGGCCAGGACAAATCTGATCGTGGCCGGGCCGGGTGCGGGATCGAAGCTGAAAAAGGCGACCGAACTGGGAATCGAGGTGATCGACGAGGCCGCGTGGAACGCGATCGTCGCAGCGGCCAGGTGATGCCTTTTTGCAACGCAACAAGAATCCTTTTGAGTCGCCCGCCGGAGTCTTGTTGACTGTCATCTAACGGTCATTTTTAGAGGGCACAGGCACGCTCGTGACGCGAGAATCGGCGATCCACTAGACAGTTAACGACGGTAGAGATGGCGGCTCGACGGCTGGCCTACACAGGGGAATATCATGCGCACTAATCTGCTTCTGGGCGTGGCTGCTGTCGCGCTGATCATTCCTGCCGCGGCCAGCGCGCAGGAAACGACCGCGACGATCCAGGGCGTCGTGACCTCCGCCGACGCGCCCGTCGCTGGCGCGACAATCGTCATCACGCACGTTCCCTCGGGCACCGTATCGCGGACCACGACCAAGGCCGATGGCGGCTTCTCGGCATCCGGCCTGCGCGTCGGCGGCCCGTACACGGTGAACGTGTCCAGCAGCGCCGGCGACACCAGCGTCGGCGACGTCTACACCGTCGTTGGCCAGGCTTTCACGCTGCCGATCGACATCGCCCCCGCGACGAAGGACATCGTCGTGACCGCAACGCGCGTGCGCGGCGCGGGTTCGATCAGTGAAGGTCCTGCCACGGTCCTCAATGCGGCCCAGATCAGCAAGGTGGCCTCGGTCAACCGCGACATCCGCGATCTGATGCGCCGCGATCCGTTCGCCAATCTCGACACCAGCCAGGGCGCGACGTCGCGGCAGGTCAGTTTTGCCGGCGTCAACCCGCGCTTCAACCGCTTCACGGTCGACGGCGTGCCGATCACCGACAGCTTCGGCCTGAATTCCGACGGGCTGCCCTCGCGCCGCGGGCCGGTGCCGCTCGATTCGATCGCACAGTTCGAGACCAAGGTGGCGCCGTTCGATATCCGCGAAGGCTTTTTCGAAGGCGGCGTGACCAACGCCATCCTGAAATCGGGCACCAACGAATTCCACGGCACCGGCTTCTACACTTACAGTTCGGACAAGCTGACGGGTGACCGTACCAAGGCGTACATCGGCACGACCGCGGACGGCCAGGTGAAGGTCGCGCCGTTCAAGAGCCGCGATTTCGGTGCCGAGATTTCGGGGCCGATCATCAAGGACCGGCTGTTCTTCATGATTTCCGGCGAGCGCGTCCGCGCCAGCCTGCCGCTCTACAGCAACTCGTTCACCGCCGGCGGTATCCCGATCGCCAACCTGTCGGATGCCGATTTCGCGCGCATCCAGAACGACGCCAGCACCATCTACGGCGTGACGCCGGGCGGTATTCTCCGGTCCAACGGCGACAAGGACGATCGCCTTGTCGGCAAGCTCGACGCGAACATTTCCGACACCCAGCGTTTGTCGCTGACCGGGTTCTACACCAAGGATTCGATCAATTCGATCAACAAGAGCGGCACGACCGATCTGTCGACGCTTTCGGACGATTATATCAAGCCCAACCGCGTCGTCGGTGGTGTGCTGCAGCTGAACTCCGACTGGTCATCGAACATCTCGACCGAAGTACGCCTTCGCTACAAGGATTATCAGAGCGGCCAGACGCCGTTCACCGGCGGTATCGCCTTCGCCACCATCTGTACCGACCCCGTGAACACCGGCGCGGCGACGAGCTGCAGCCCCAACACCCCTAGCGTGTATATCGGCCCGCCGGGATCGGCCTCGGCCAACGTGCTTCACGTCAAGACATACGGCGGATCGTTCCTGACGCGCGCCACGTTCGGCAGCCACACCGTGCGCTTCCTCACCGAATATGAGAACAGCAAGAATTACGATCTGTTCCTGGCGACCACCGTCAGCGGTGCCGGATCCTCGGGACCGTACGGCGCCTATTATTTCGACTCGATCGCGGCGTTCGAGGCGCGTACGGCGCAGGCGTTCGGCCTGTCCAACGCGACGACGCTGGTGCAAGGCGATGCCGCGGCGAAATTCGATTACCAGACCTATACCTTCGGTCTGCAGGACGAATGGCGCATCGCGCCGAACCTGCACCTGTCTTACGGTCTGCGCTACGATCTGTACGGCGGCCATAGCCGTCCGTTGCTGAACACCAACTTCTTCGCCCGCGAAGGATTCGCGAATACCTCGTACATCAGTGGGCGCAGCCTGTTGCAGCCGCGGATCGGATTCGATTACACGCCGATTCCGCGCGTGACGATCCACGGTGGCGCGGGCATCTTCGGCGGTGGTACGCCGGACGTGTATATCGCCAACAGCTTCTCGGCGAGCGGTGTCCAGCCGGCGTCGATCACCGGCGGTCAATGCCCGACGGCGCTGACCAACGTCAGCCTGACGTCGGTGCCGGCGGCGTGCAATGCGGCGCTTTCCAACACCAGCTCGACCGCCAACGGCTCGGTCTCGGCACTCGATCCGCATTTCCGCATCCCGTCGCAGTGGCGCGGCACGTTGTCGGGCAGCTGGAACGCGAACCTCGGCCCGCTCGGTGACAATTGGCACTTCGGCGCCGACGTGCTCTACTCAAAAGTGCGCGACGCGATCTTCGTTCGGGACGGTCGCCTCGTCCCCATCACCGGGGCAAACGCTCTCACGCCGGACGGCCGCCAGCGTTATTCGGATGTCGTTTGCAACAACAACACCACGAGCTGCGTGGTGAACGGCTCGGCTGAATCGGGCGCCGACTATCTCCTCGGCAACACGTCACGCGGTCGCACCTGGGTGGCCGTGGCACATTTCGACAAGAAGTGGGATTTCGGGCTCGGGCTGAACGGCAGCTTCACCTATCAAGATGCGCGCGACCTCCAGGCGCTGCCTTCGTCGGTAGCGGCGTCGAACTATGGCAACAGCGCCTATTTCGATCCGAACGGCGGTGCATACGGTCACACGAACGACGAAGTGAAGTACCAGTTCAAATATGACGTCTCGTACGAACACGCTTTCTTCCGCGACTACAAGACGCGGATCGATCTGTTCGGGGAAACCCGGATCGGCTCGCCTTACAGCTACGTTTTCCAGGACACGACACCCGGCCGGAGCAGTGTTTTCGGATCGGTCGGCACCAACAGCCGCTATCTGTTCTACGTGCCGACGGGCATCAACGATCCGAAGGCAGTTTATGCCGATGCCGCGACCCAGAACACCGTCGAAGCCCTGATCAATTCGACCGATCTGAAGAAATATCGTGGCCAGGTCGCACCGCGTAACGCCTTCCACGCACCGTGGTTCACACGCCTCGATATCCATCTCGAGCAGGAAATCCCGACCTTCATCGGCCATTCGCGCATCAGCGTGTTTGCCGATATCGAGAACCTCACCAATCTCATCAACCACAATTGGGGCCAGCAGCTGCGCGCCAACTTCCCCTACAACAAGCAGGTCGTCCAGGTGTCGTGTGTTCCAGCGGGCGCGAGCACCTGCGATCATTATTCCTACGCCAACGCGTCAAGCCCGGCGACCCAGGCCGATCAGCTGATCACG
>JALYTP010000082.1 GCA_030854225.1 Pseudomonadota bacterium | reverse complement strand
CCCGCGCGCCGCGCCGCGGCGTCGAGCGCGCGCCCATGGCTCCACCCGCCCAGCTCACCGCCGAGCGGGGCCGGCGTCGCAGGACAGGCAGCACCCGCCTGCGTCTGCGGGACGGCGAGCAACAGGGCCAACAGGGGTATGAGCGGCATCGATATCCTTCCGGCGAACCGTGACGGCCCGTCTATAGGCCGTGCGCCGCGTCACCGAAAGAGGGCGCAGGGCGGGCTCGGCAACGTGGCGTTGAACAAGCCGAGCACCCGCTCCGCCAGTTCAGGCCGGCAGATCAACAGATCGGGGAGATAGGTGTCGGCCTGATTGTAGCGCAGCGGCGATCCGTCTGCGCGACTGACGTGCAGCCTGGCAGCCTGCGCGACGGCGGCGGGGGCGCAATTGTCCCACTCATATTGGCCGCCGGCATGGAGGTAGATGTCGGCCTCGCCGCGTACCACCGCCATCGCCTTGACGCCCGCCGAACCCATCGGCAGAAGTTCGGCGCCGATTTCTTCGGCCACCGCCACGGCTTCCGGCGCCGGGCGGGTGCGGCTGACCACCATGCGCGGCGGCGTGTTGGCCGGGGCGAGTGGCAGGGGACGATCCGAGGTGAAGGTCAGGGCCAGCCCGGGGAGCGCAACGGCGCCCACCGCCGCGGCATGATCGACCGCCAGCGCGATGTGCACCGCCCAATCGTTCCGACCTTCGCCATATTCGCGCGTGCCGTCGAGCGGATCGACGATCCATACGCGGCGCGCGCCCAAGCGGTAGGCCGTGTCCTTCTCCTCCTCGCACAAGATCGCATCGTCGGGCCGTGCAGCGCGCAGTGCGCGCATCAGGAAGGCATTGGCCGCCGCGTCCCCCGCCTTGCCGAGATCCTTGCCGGCCAGCCCGCTGCGCACTTGCAGGTCGAGCAGGATCGCCCCCGCCTCGGTCGCCAGCCGCGCGGCGAGGCGGGCATCGCTTTCCCCGGCGCTCATTTGAGCGGCAGGATCCGGCGGACGATGAAGTCGGCCGCCTCGGCCGGGGTCATGTCGACCGTGTTGACGACGATCTCGGGCTGTTCAGGCGGTTCGTACGGGCTGTCGATCCCGGTGAAGTTCGTGAGATCGCCGGCGCGCGCCTTCTTGTACAACCCCTTCACGTCGCGCGCCTCGGCGACGTCGAGCGGCGTATCGACGAAGATCTCGATGAACTCACGATCCGGCAGCATCGCGCGCACCATGTCGCGCTCGGCGCGGAAAGGGGAGATGAACGCGGTCAACACGATCAGCCCGGCATCCGCCATCAGTTTCGCCACCTCGCCCACGCGGCGGATATTCTCGATCCGGTCGGCCTCGGTAAAACCGAGATCCTTGTTCAGCCCGTGCCGCACATTGTCACCGTCGAGCAGGAAGGTGTGGCGGTTCATCAGGTTCAACGCCTTCTCGACCTCGTTGGCGATGGTCGATTTGCCCGCGCCCGACAACCCCGTGAACCACAGCACGCGCGGTTTCTGGTTCTTGAGCAGCGCATGCGCGTCGCGGCCGATATCGGTCGCCTGCCAGTGGACGTTGTGCGCGCGGCGCAGCGCGAAGTGCAGCATTCCCGCCGCGACCGTGGCGTTGGTGATCTTGTCGATCAGGATGAATCCGCCCAGCGCCCTGTTGGGGCTCGCCGCGCCATCGGCATAGGGTTCGAACACGATCGGGCGATCGGTCTGCACCTCGGCCACGCCGATCGCGTTCAGCTCCAGCGTCTTGGCCGCCAGATGCTCCACCGTGTTGATGTTGACCTGATATTTGGGCTCGCGCACCGTCGCCGACACCGTCTGCGCGCCGAGCTTCAGCCAATAGGAGCGCCCGACGATCAGCGGCTCGTCATCCATCCACACGATGGTCGTCTCGAACTGATCGGCGACTTCGGGCGGCGCGTCGGCCGCGGCGATGACTTGCCCGCGCGAGCAATCGATCTCGTCGGCGAAACATAGCGTTACCGATTGCCCGGCCACCGCTTCCTCGAGATCGCCCGCCATCGTCGCGATGCGGCGGACGGTCGAGGTCTTGCCGCCGGGCAGCACGCGCACCCTGTCGCCAGGTTTGACGGACCCGCTGGCGATCTGGCCGGAAAAACCACGGAAATCGAGATTGGGGCGGCTGACCCATTGCACCGGCAGGCGGAACGGCTTGGCCTGATCTTCATCGACGCCGATCTCGACTTGTTCGAGCTGATCGATCAGCGTGGGCCCGGTGTACCACGGCATATTGTCGGACCTGAGCGAGACGTTGTCGCCCTTGAACCCGGAAATCGGCATCGGCGTGAAACCGGTGATGCCGATACTGTTCGCAAAAGCGGCATAATCGGCGACGATCGCGTCGTAGCGCGCCTGATCATACCCGATCAGGTCCATCTTGTTGACCGCGAGCACCAGGTTCCTGATCCCCAGCAGGTGCGCGAGGTAGGAGTGCCGCCTGGTCTGCGTCAGCACGCCCTTGCGCGCGTCGATCAGGATTACCGCGAGGTCGGCGGTCGAAGCGCCGGTCACCATGTTGCGGGTATATTGCTCGTGCCCCGGCGTATCGGCGACGATGAACTTGCGTTTCTCGGTCGAGAAGAAGCGGTACGCGACGTCGATCGTGATGCCCTGTTCGCGTTCGGCGGCGAGGCCATCGACGAGCAGCGCGAAATCGATCTCCTGGCCCTGGGTGCCGACGCGCTTGCTGTCGGCCTCCAGCGCGGCGAGTTGATCCTCGAAGATCATCTTCGAATCGTAGAGCAGCCGGCCGATCAGCGTCGACTTGCCGTCATCGACCGATCCGCAGGTGATGAAGCGCAGCATCGTCTTGTGCTGATGCGCCGCGAGATAGGTATGGATATCCTCGGCGATCAGCGCCTCGGGCTGATAGGCGGAAGGGGGGGGCGAGCGGGCGGCCATCAGAAATAGCCCTCCTGCTTCTTCTTCTCCATCCCAGCGCCGCCGGCATCCTTGTCGATCGCGCGGCCCTGGCGTTCGGATGTCGTGGTGAGGAGCGTCTCCTGGATGATCTCGCTCAGCGTCGCCGCCTCGCTTTCGACCGCGCCGGTCAGCGGATAGCAGCCGAGCGTGCGGAAGCGGATCGAGCGTTCCACCGGCACTTCGCCGGGGGCGAGCGGGAAGCGATCGTCATCGACCATCAGCAGCATGCCGTCGCGCTGCACCGTCGGGTGCCTGGCGGCGAAATAGAGCGGGACGATCGGCACGTCGTTCAGCTGGATATATTGCCACACGTCGAGCTCGGTCCAGTTCGAGATCGGGAACACGCGAATGCTCTCGCCCTTCTTCTTGCGCGCGTTGTACAAATTCCACAGTTCGGGCCGCTGGTTTTTCGGATCCCAGCCGTGGCTGGCGGTGCGGAACGAGAAGATGCGTTCCTTGGCGCGGGATTTCTCCTCGTCGCGCCGCGCGCCACCGAACGCCGCGTCGAAGCCATGTTGGTCGAGGGCCTGCTTCAACCCTTCCGTCTTCCACATATCGGTGTGCAGCGCGCCGTGGTCGAACGGGTTGATCCCGCGGCGCTTGGCCTCGGGGTTCTGATAGACCAGCAGCTCCATCCCGCTTTCGGCCGCCATCTGGTCGCGCAGCTTGTACATCTCCTGAAACTTCCACGTCGTGTCGACATGGAGCAGCGGGAAGGGCGGGGGCGAGGGGTAGAAAGCCTTGCGCGCCAGATGCAGCATCACCGCCGAATCCTTGCCCACCGAATAGAGCATTACCGGTTTGTCGGCCTCGGCCACCACCTCGCGCATGATGTGGATCGCCTCGGCCTCGAGCCGGTCGAGATGGGTGAGGGTGCGTGGCATGGCGTTGTCGTCTCCCTGCACCCTTTGCCCGCAACCGGCATGATCCGGCAACCAATCCCTTCTTGGTCGGGCGATAGTCATCGTCGCCCGGTCATCCTGGTCTTGATCGAACCGCGCCGCCGGTTAGGTGGCGAACGGGATACGCTATCCAGTGGCCGCCGTGCGTCATAGAATGGTATCGTGCCGTTGGTTTGTCGAGGGAATGCGAAGATGAAGTCCGACCCGTCACCCTTGCGGATGCGATCCTGGCTGTTCGCGCCCGGCGACAGCGAACGGAAGATGGCAAAGGCGGCCGGCAGCGCGGCGGATATCGTCTTGCTCGATCTGGAAGATGCGGTGGCCATCGAGGCCAAGCCACAGGCGCGGGGGGCGGTGCGCGATTTCCTCGTCGGTCATGACGGGGATCGCGCGCGGTTGTGGGTGCGGGTCAACTCGCTCGACGGGCCCCATGCGCTGGCCGATCTCGCGGCGGTGATACCGGGCGGGCCGGGGGGCATCATGCTGCCCAAGGCGCGCGGACGCGGCGATGTCGACCGGCTCGATCATTATCTGTCGGCGCTCGAGGCGGCGGCGGGGATCGAGGTCGGCGCCACCCGCGTCATCGCGTTGGTCACCGAGACGGCCGAGGCGATGTTCACCACCGGCGATTATGCCGGCGCGCCGCGGCTGTGCGCGATGACCTGGGGGGCGGAGGATCTCGCCGATGCGCTGGGCGCCAGCGACAATCGCACGCCCGGCGGCGAATACGGGTTCACCTACCAACTCGCGCGCAGCTTCTGCCTGATCGGCGCGGCCGCCGCCGGCATGGCGCCGATCGACACGATCGAAACCGATTTCCGCGATCTCGAGAAGCTCCGCGCGCGGGCGGAGCAGGCGCGGCGCGACGGGTATCGCGGCATGCTGGCGATCCATCCCGTGCAGGTCGACGTCATCAACGCGGCGTTCAGTCCGTCCGCCGCCGACATTGCAGCGGCGCAGGAAATCGTCGATCTGTTCGCCGCCAACCCCGGCGTCGGCACGATCGGGCACAAGGGCAAGATGGTCGATCGCCCGCATCTGGCGCAGGCGCGCGCGGTTCTGGCGTTGCCGACGGAAGGGGGATCCCTTAGCGGGTGAATTTGTTCGCGCTTGCACAAAAACATCTGTTGCATTCTATAAGCATCGTTATTATCTCACGCGTCATGACCGATACCCTGGGTTTCCAGCTGAGCGACGTGTCGCGCCTGATGCGCCGGCGCTTCGACGACCGCGCGCGCCTGATCGGCGTGACGCGGCCACAGTGGCGCGCGCTGACCATGCTCAGCCGCAACGAGGGCATGAACCAGGGCGGGCTTGCCGACCTGCTCGAGGTCGAGCCGATCACATTGTGCCGGATGATCGACCGGTTGGAGGAGGCCGGGCTGGTCGAGCGCCGCCGCGATCCGCAGGACAGGCGCGCGTGGCGCATCTTCCTGACCGACAAGGCCCGGCCCCTGATCGATCAATTGCGGATCATCGCCGATGGGCTGTTCGAGGACGCGCTCGAGGGCATCGATCCCGACGATCGCGATACGCTGCGCATCACGCTCGACCGCATCCGCGACAATCTGAATTCTCCCGACCAGACCGAGATAGCCCATGGCTGACGCCGATCCCAATCCGTCCTTCGTCAAGAGCGCCCGCGCCGAGCAGGAAGCCGGCGTCACGCCGGGGGAGCCGACGCGCCGTCGCTGGCTGCGCCCCGCGCTGATGGTCAGCGTGCCGCTGATCATTATCGCGGTCGCCGCGTATTTCTGGCTGACGGCCGGCCGCTTCGTCTCGACGGACAACGCTTATGTCAGCCAGGACAAGGTGTCGGTATCGTCCGATGTCGCTGGGCGGATCGTGCAGGTCAACGTCCAGGAAAATCAGCCGGTCAAGGCGGGCGATCTGCTGTTCCGCATCGATCCCGACCCCTATCGCATCGCGCTGGAACAGGATGATGCCGCACTGGCGGCGGCGCGTGTGCAGGTGAGCACGCTGGCGACCGACACCGGCAGCGCGGCGGCGGATATCGCCAGTGCCAATGCCGACATCGCGCTGGCACAGGCGACCTATGACCGTCAGGCGGCGCTGATGAAGCGCGGATTCACGACGCGCGCCAGCTTCGATGCCGCGGCGCACGAGGTCGCAGCGGCCAGAGCGCGGCTCGCGACCGCCAATGCCAGCGCGGCCAAGGCGCGCAGCCAATTGGGCAGCGGCACGGGATCGTCGGGCACCCCGGCGGCAATCCAGGCGGCGATGGCGCAGCGCGACAAGGCCGCGCTCGACCTGCAACGCACCGCGGTGCTGGCACCGTATAGCGGCACGATCAGCCAGTCGAGCCGATTGCAGGTCGGCCAGATGATGATCACCGGGCTGCCGGCGGTGTCGATCGTCAAGAGCAACCGGTCATGGGTCGATGCGAACTTCAAGGAAACCGATCTCAACAAGATGCGTGTCGGCCAGCCCGCCGAGGTGACGTTCGACGCCTATTCGGGGCTGAAGCTGAAGGGGCATGTCGAATCGATCGGCGCCGGCACCGGGTCCGAATTCTCGGTGCTGCCGGCGCAGAACGCGACGGGCAACTGGGTCAAGGTGACGCAGCGCGTGCCGGTGCGCATC
>JALYTP010000404.1 GCA_030854225.1 Pseudomonadota bacterium | reverse complement strand
CCTTTGAACAGCGCGTCGCACTTCATTTCGGCAGCGCGCAGCGCGGCACCGCTATCGGTGGTGAAGAAGGGTGACCCGACCCCGGCGGCGAACACCACGACGCGGCCCTTTTCGAGGTGTCGCTCGGCGCGGCGGCGGATGAAAGGTTCGCACACGCTGGCCATCGGAATGGCGGATTGGACGCGCGTCTCGACGCCGATTTGCTCCAGCGCGTTCTGCACGGCCAGCGCGTTCATGACGGTCGCCAGCATCCCCATGTAATCGCCGGTCGCGCGGTCCATCCCGCGCGCGGCGCCGGCCATGCCGCGGAAGATGTTGCCGCCCCCGACGACGACGCACAATTCATACCCCTGCGCCTTGGCGTCGGCGATCTCTCCCGCGACGCGGGCGGTGACGGCCGGATCGATCGCCAGCCCGCCCTCGCCCATCAGGACCTCGCCCGACAGTTTCAACAGGATGCGTTTGTAACGGGGGTCGGTCATCAATTCTCGGCGGGCTGAGGGGACGGCGCAGACCTTAGGCGGCGCACGGCAACGGGGCAACCGCCGACGATACAGGCGCGCGCCCGATACTCGCTCAGCCGCGCGCCACGGATTGCGCGCGACGATCGATGACCTCGGCATGGCGCGAACGATCGTCAAACCGCTTCAGCACCGCGCGTGCCTCGGCCGGCACATGGCTGACCGCGTAATCCTCGCCCATGAACGCCCGTATCGCGTTGAGATCGTCGAACCACATCAGGGTGGTGAATTCGACCTCCTCGCCGCATTCCTCGCGCAATAGGTCGATCTGGCGAAACCCGGGGATCGATCGTTGCTCGATCCCCGGAATCACCGTGCCGCGCACGACGCCCTCATAGGCATCGGCGTTTTGCGACGTCGTCCATCCGCGCCAGATCCGACAGATCATCGCTTGCCTCCCTTTATGCGGACTGCGGCACGCCCGATGCAGCGGCGACTTCGGCAGCGAAATCAGAAACTTCCTTCTCGATGCCTTCACCCAGCTGGAACCGGACGTAATCCGTCAGCGCGATCGGCTTGCCCGCCGCCTTGGCGGCATTGGCGACGACGTCGGAGATCTTCGTCTTGCCGTCCATCACCAGCAGCTGGCTGACCAGCGCGTTTTCCTTGCGGTATTTTGCAATCGACCCGTCGACCATCTTGGCGACGATGTCGGCGGGCTTGCCCGATTCGGCGGCCTTCTCGGTCGCGATCGCACGCTCGCGCGCGACGATCTCGGGGTCGAGGCCGTCCTCGTTCAGCGCCAGCGGGAAGGCGGCGGCGATGTGCATCGCCAGCTGCTTGCCCAGCGTCTGGAGCGCGGCGTCGTCCGCCTCGCTCTCGAGTGCCACGAGCACTCCGATCTTGCCCAGCCCAGGCGATTGCTGGTTATGGACGTACGGCACGACCGCGCCGTTCGACACTTCGAGTCGGCGGGCGCGCCGGATCGACTGATTCTCGCCGATCGTCGCGATGTTGTTGGTCAGGGTTTCCTCGACGCTCTTGGCGCCCAGCGGCGCGGCCTTGATCGTCGCGAGATCGTCGCCCAGCTCAAGCGCGACCATCGTCACGTCCCGCACGAAGCCCTGGAACTGATCGTTCTTGGCGACGAAATCGGTTTCCGAATTGACTTCGACCGCCGCACCCCGCGTACCGTTGACGGCGACGCCGACCAGGCCCTCGGCCGCGGTGCGGCTCGATTTCTTGGCGGCGGCGGCGAGACCCTTGGTGCGCAGCCAGTCGAGCGCGGCGGTCATGTCGCCGTTCGCTTCGGTCAGCGCCTTCTTGCAATCCATCATCCCCGCGCCGCTCTTTTCGCGCAGGTCCTTCACCGCGGCTGCCGTGATCTCGGCCATGTTACATATCCTTCTGGTAATCGAAAACGAATGCGGGCGGGATAAGGCCCATCGCCCTATCCCGCCCGTGTGACGGTTCGGCGATGCGTCAGGCGTCGAGCTGGCGCTCGGCCTCGGCGGCTTCGTCGGCGATCGCGGCGTCGGGGGCCGGGGCCTCCTCGGCGG
>JALYTP010000403.1 GCA_030854225.1 Pseudomonadota bacterium | reverse complement strand
GCTTTACCGTGAACGACACGATGATCGCCCACGTCCAGATGCTGGCGAGCAGCAGCCCGCCCATCACGATCTTGACCACCCAATCGGCCTGGAGGAACAGCGCGACCGGTGACATCGACGCGGCGTCGGTGGTGAGGATCAGATGGTTCACGCTGGTCGGTCCCCTTGGTGCAACAATGTTTCGAACGCCTCGATCCAGCCGCGCGGCTGGCGCCGGGGCCTGCCCGAGGGCGCGACGAACGCCGCAGTAACCTCGGCCTCCGTCACCACTTCCGCGCCGCGCATGACTCTCTGATGAATGACGACCGCAGCGGCGCGTATGGCGATGAGCCGCGTGACGACGACGAGCACGTCGTCGAGCTTCGCCGGGCGACGATACCGGATGCGCAGATCGCCGATCGCATAGGCGCCGTCACCGGCCTCGAACGCGGCGCGCTGGTCGATCCCGGCGAGGCGCAGCATGTCGCTGCGCGCGCGCTCCATGTAGCGCAGGTAGTTGGCGTGATAGACCACGCCCGACAGATCGGTGTCCTCGAAATAGACGCGCACCGCGAATCGGTGGTCGCGGCCCTCGAAGCGCCCTTCGATCGGCTGGTCGGCGGAATGCACGGGCATGATGCCCGGCTGTTAACCGAGCGCGCCGCGCGAAGGAACCCCGTTCACCCGCCGGAGCGCACCATTCGCCGATGCGACCCCCGATCGGGTGACCGGATCAGCGCGCGTTCGGCTCGTGGCGGGCACCACCGATACGTGCGCGTTGTCGCCACCGAATCCCGTAACCGTCGCGTCCCCATCGCCGTCGCGACAAGCGACTTATCGGGCCTTGCGAGAGGGGGCGGACGGCGCGTTCGTCATCCTTGCCGTCAACCCTTCAATGCACCGTTTCGCCCCGCGCGCACATCGCGACGAACTTGGCGATTCGGCCTGCGCGCGTCTCGGGTTTCTTGGCATCGTGGACGCGGTAGAGGATCGCATAGCGGTTGGCGCCGGTCAGCGTGTCGAAAAACGCGCGCGCTTTGGGTTCGGCATCCAGCGCGGTGGCGAGATCGTCCGGCACCGTCGCGGTGGATGCCGGTGCATAGGCCGCCGCCCATCGCCCATCGTTCTTCGCGGCGTCGATTTCGGCCTGCCCCGCCGGATGGATGCGCTCTGCCGCGAGCAATTCTTCCGCCCGCTGGCGGTTCTTCTGCGACCATTTGCTGCGCGCCTTGCGCGGCGTGAAGCGAACCAGAAACCAGTCCGCGTCAAAGCCGTCGAGCTGACCGTCGATCCAGCCATGACACAGCGCGCCATCGATCGCCTCCGCCTTGGAAACCGATGGCGTGCCCGCCGATTTCTTGGCGAGCTTGAGCCAAACCCCTTTCGACTCGCGAGGTTGTTGTTCGAGCCACGCCTCCCATGCCGCGAGACTGGCGAACGCGCGAACGGGCAGCCCGGCGCGGTCCACGTCGTTCACGACGCACGCTTCTCCAGCGCGTGGGCGGCTTCCGCCATCAGTTGCGCGATGATCTCGGCGACCGGTTCTTCCTTCGTCACCATGCCGACCGATTGCCCGGCCATCAGGCTTCCATGCTCGACATCGCCGTCGATCACCGCACGCCTGAGCGCGCCCGCCCAATAATGTTCGATCATCAGCTGCGCCTCCATCATCTCCACATTGCCCTCGTCGAGCGCTTGCGCGACCTCGCGCTGCTTGGCGGTGAACAGTTCGCCCCCGGCATTCCTGAGCGCGCGCACCGGGATGACGGGGAGGCGCGGGTCGATCTGCACGCTGGAGATCGCGTCGCGCGCCGAGGCACGGAAGAACGCCTTCTTGAAATTGGCATGCGCGATCGATTCGCTCGCGCAGGCGAAGCGCGTACCGAGCTGGACGCCTGCCGCACCCATGTCGAGATACGCCGCGATCGCCTCGCCGCGCCCGATCCCGCCCGCGACGAACACCGGCACCTGCTCGGCCACTTCGGGCAGGATCTCCTGCGCCAGCACCGAGGTCGAGACCGGGCCGATATGGCCCCCCGCCTCCATCCCCTCG
>JALYTP010000402.1 GCA_030854225.1 Pseudomonadota bacterium | reverse complement strand
GTTGAACAGGGTCGATTTGCCGACATTGGGACGGCCGATAATCGCGACCACGGGAAGATTGGGCATGCGCGCCTCTTATCCGCGCAGCCGCCCGCCGTCACTCGATCGTTTGCGCTGGCGTTTGCACTGGCGTTCGCAGCCGCGTTCGCACCGGGTGACGCGCGGCGCCATCAGCGCCAGGCGGTGATGCGGCCTTTCTCATCGAGCGTGTAGAGCGTCGAATTGGCGACGATCGGCGCCAGCGAGAACGGCACCTTGGTCGGGATCGTTTCCGTGACATGCCCATCGTCCGGCGAGGCGGTCACGATATTGCCTAGCGAATTGGTCAGGATCAGGCGGTTGCCCGCCAGCACCGGGCCGTACCACGTCAGCGGGTCCTTATGTCCCTTTTCCTTGCGATAGCGCTGCAACGCGCTGATCCAGCGCACCTTTCCGGTCGACCGCGCAAGGCACACCAGCTGCGATTCGTCGGTGACGATGAACACCCACTCGCCCGCTACCCACGGGGTCGAGATGCCGGCGAAATTCTGTTCCCAGCGGCGCTGCCCGGTCGCGATGTCGAGCGCGACCATCCGCCCGCCCTGCCCCAGCGCGAAGACCATGCCGTTGTCGATCACCGGATCGGCATCGATATCGGCGAGTGACGACACCGAGGTCGTGATGCTGGAGCGCGACAATGCATCGCCCCACAGGCTGCGGCCGTTTTCATAGCGATAGGCGTTGAGTTCGCCCGACGAATAGCCCGCGACCACCGTACCCTGCCCGAACGCCGGCGCGGCGACGCCGAACACGCCCTGCGATTCGACCGAGCCCTGCCCGCTCCAGTTGAGCTTCCCGTCGCTCTGCGACAGGGCGTAAAGCTGATTGTCCTGGCTGATGATGTAGACGTTGCCGCCCGCGACGGTCGGCGCGCCGCGCAGCGGCCCACCGGGTTTGGCGCGCCATTGCTCGTGGCCGTTCGCCGCGCTCAACGCGACGACATCGCCCAGGCCGTCGGTCGCGTACAACACATCACCGTCGGCGGTGACCCCGCCCCCGAAACGCGCCGCGTTGGTGCGCTTGTCGGCGTGCGCGATCTCCGTTTCCCACAGCCGCGCGCCGCTTGCCGCGTCGAACGCGTGCACGGTGCCCGTCACGTCCATCGCGAACAGCTTGCCACCCGACACCACCGGCGACGCGGCGAGCCGTTCGCGGTTGGAGCCGCCGTCGATCTGCGCGGTCCACGCGCGCGACACGCCGTTCAATGCCAGCTGGCCGTTGGATTTGGACGGGCTGCCGCCCGGCTGCGCCCAGTTTTCGTTGACCATTGGCGCGGGCAGCAACACCTGGATGTCGGCGATCGCCTTGTCGGCGCTCACTTCGCTTTCCGACAGCAGGATCGGCACGCGGTTGCCCAGCACCGGCGTCTTCTTGTGACCCTTGAACACCCCGCATCCGCCCAGCGCCAGCGCCAGCGCGCCCGCGACCAGCAATCGATTCCGCTTCATCATGACGCCTTCTTTTCCGGGGACGGAGCAGCCGCCCCGACACTGAGCATTGCCGCCATCTGTCCCGCACGCTGGCGGATCGAGGCTGGCGCATTATCGTCGGCGGCGATCTGGCCGTACAAGGTCGCGGCGAGATCGCGACGGTTCATCTGAAGGTACGCCGCAGCGACCATCTCGCCGGCGCTGCCGAACCAGGGATTGCCCTTGGCCGACAGCGGCCGCAGCCGATCGACGATGGTCTGCGGCTTGAGCGAATCGAATTCGATGCTGGTTTGGCGCACGAGCGCGAAATCGCGCATCGGCTCCGCGACAGAGCTATCCCCGGCCACCTCACCGAATTTCGCCGCGGCGCCCTTCAGGTCGTTCTTCTGGAGCAGCAGGTTCGCCTGGTTCAGCTTGGCGACCGCGCGGTATCCGGCGAAGCGCGACGCGGCGAGATCGTCGAGCGGCCTCGCCGCCGCGGCGGGATTGCCCATCTTGTCGTAAGCGGCGAGCAGTTGTTCACCCTGCGCGCCGGAATCGGTGACCTGGCGGTGATTGTAATAC
>JALYTP010000401.1 GCA_030854225.1 Pseudomonadota bacterium | reverse complement strand
GAACGGCAGCGTCTTCTTGCGGCCCGCATCGAACAATCCCTCGGCGGCGAGCGATGCCTTGAGCTTTTCGAGCAGCGCCATCAGCGCGCCCTCCCCCGCCAGTTCCATCCGCTCGATCACGATCTGGTATTTGGAGCGGCCAGGATAGGTGGTGACCTTGCCGGTCGCGACCACCTCGATCCCGTCCTGCGGCTGGAACGGGATGAGGCTCACCTGCCCCTTCCAGATCACCCCGTCGATCACCGCGCTGTCGTCCTTGAGGCTCAAATAAGCGTGACCCGAGGCGACGCGCTTGTAGCCCGAAATCTCGCCGCGCAGCCGGACATGGCCGAATTCGGTCTCGACCACGCGCTTGAGCTTCTGCGCGAGTTCGCCCACCCCCATCGGCGCCGCGTTGTCGCCCGGCATGTCCTCGGCTACCAGCCGTGCGGTATCGTCGAAGAAAGGGTCGGCCATGAACGTCCTGCTGATCGGATCTGGTGGCCGCGAACATGCGCTCGCGTGGAAGCTGGCGCAATCGCCGCTGCTCACGAAATTGTTCGCAGCACCCGGCAATCCGGGGATTGCGGCGCATGCCGAGCTGGTGTCGCTGGCGTTAACCAACCACGGCGCTGTCGCCGCTTTTTGCGCGCGCGAGGATATTGCGCTGGTGGTGATCGGCCCGGAGGCGCCGCTGGTCGATGGCCTCGCGGATTCGCTGCGGGCCGCCGGCGTGGCGGTATTCGGCCCATCTCGCGCGGCGGCGCGGCTCGAGGGGTCGAAAGGCTTCACCAAGGATCTGTGCGCGCGCGCCGGAATCCCCACCGCCGGCTATGTCCGGGTGGCGACCCGCGCGGACGCCGATACGGCGCTTGCCACCACATTCGGATTACCCGTCGTCATCAAGGCCGATGGGCTCGCCGCCGGCAAGGGCGTCACCGTGGCGATGACCCGCGGCGAAGCCGATGCCGCGCTCGACGCCTTGTTCGCCGACCCCGGCGGAGAAGCGGTGATCGAGGAATTTCTCGACGGCGAGGAAGTCAGCCTGTTCGTGCTGACCGATGGCACCGCGCTGATGCCGTTCGGCTCCGCGCAGGATCACAAGCGCGTCGGCGACGGTGACACCGGCGCGAACACCGGCGGCATGGGTGCGTACAGCCCGGCGCGCGTGCTCACACCCGCGCTCGAACGCCAGGCGATCGATTCCATCGTCCGCCCGACGATCGAGACGACGCGCGCCGAGGAGATACCGTTTTCGGGCGTACTCTATGCCGGGCTGATGCTCACCGCGCGCGGGCCCAGGCTGATCGAATACAATGCGCGCTTCGGCGATCCCGAATGCCAGGTGCTGATGATGCGGTTGACCGACGATCTGCTGCCGATCCTGCTCGCCTGTGCGAGCGGAACGCTGGGCGATCTGACGCCCCCGACCTTCTCGGCCGACGCGGCGCTGGCGGTGGTGATGGCGGCGAAGGGCTATCCCGGTACGCCCGAGACGGGAGGCACGATCGATCGGATCGATGCGGCAGAGGCGAACGGCGCGATCGTGTTCCAGGCGGGAACGGCGCTGTCGGGCGGGCACCTCGTGGCGGCGGGCGGGCGGGTTCTCGCGGTCGCGGCGACTGGCGGCAGCGTCGCCGATGCGCAAAGCGTCGCCTATCGCGCGGTCGCCGCGAGCGCTTTTCCCAGCGGCTTTGCCCGGCGCGACATCGGCTGGCGCGAGATCGCGCGCGAGCGCGATACGGGCGATGGCGTAGCGCCCCGCACTTGATATAGAGTCCGCATTGACAAAAAAACGGGAGGACGCCGATGACCACCAACAGCCCGCTGCTCTATATCGTCTTTGCGCTGATCGCCGTCGCGGCGGTGGCGGCGGTCGCGATGATCATCGCCGGACGCCGCCAGAAGCAGACCCGCCTCGCCGCCGAGGCCGAGGTCGAGAAGCACCGCGAGATGATCGGCGAGCAAGCGGAGTCCACCTCTGCGCCCGCGCCCGACGAAACGAAGCCCGCCGCGCTCGGCAGCGGTGGGGTTCCCGCCGTCCAGCAAGTGGTGA
>JALYTP010000081.1 GCA_030854225.1 Pseudomonadota bacterium | reverse complement strand
ACCCCGGGCCGATGCCGACCTTGATCCCGTCCGCGCCCGCATCGATCAGCGCGCGGGTGGCCTCCGCCGTCGCGACGTTGCCCGCGATCACCTGCACCGAGTTGCTCAGCTTCTTCACCCGCTCGACTGCGCGTGCGACGTCACGGTTGTGGCCATGCGCGGTGTCGATCACGACGAGGTCCAGCTCGGCATCGACCAACGCCTCGGTCCGCTCGAACCCCTTGTCGCCCACCGTCGTCGCCGCCGCGACGCGCAGCCGCCCGGCGGAATCCTTGGTCGCGTTGGGATAGGTGACCGCCTTCTCGATATCCTTGACCGTGATGAGCCCGACGCAGCGATAATCGTCGTCGACCACCAGCAGCTTCTCGATCCGGCGCTGGTGGAGGAGCAGCCGCGCCTCCTCGTGCCCGACGCCGATCGCCGCGGTCGCCAGATTGTCGCGCGTCATCAACTCGCTGACCGGCTGTTTGGGGTTGCCGGCGAACCGTACGTCGCGATTGGTGAGGATGCCGACCAGCTTGCCGTCCGGCTCGGTCACCGGGATGCCGCTGATGCGGTGGTGCGACATGAGCGCCTGCGCCTCGGCCAGCGTGGCGCCCGGCGCGATGGTGATCGGGTTGACGACCATGCCGCTTTCGAACCGCTTCACCGCGCGCACCGCGGCGACCTGTTCGTCGACCGACAGGTTGCGGTGGAGCACACCGATGCCGCCCAATTGCGCCATGACGATCGCCATGTCGGCCTCTGTCACGGTATCCATCGCCGAGGACAGGATCGGGATGTCGAGTGCGATGCCGCGCGTCAGGCGGGTCGCGGTATTGGCGCCGCTGGGCAGGATGTCGGACTCGGCCGGAACGAGCAGGACGTCATCGAAGGTGAGGCCGAGGCGAATGTCCATGAGGTGCCGGTTCCTGCGCGGGTGCGAGTCGTGGCGGTTCATGTAACCAACGCTCCGCAGCGGCGCTAGGGTAGCGGGCGGCGCGTGTCGCATTTCGCTATAACGCCGCCACCGATCTGCTAAATTGACCGGCGGGGCGGCGTTGCGCCGGTTTTGCACTGGGAGAATTCGTCATGGGTATCGTCATCGCGGCGCTGTTGCTGTTCCTGATCTTCGTGCTCGCGATTTCCAGCATCAAGGTGGTCCGCCAAGGCTATCAATATACGATCGAGCGGTTCGGCAAATACACCTCGACCGCCCAGCCCGGCCTGACGATGCTCGTCCCGTTCCTCGACCGGATCGGCCGCAAGGTGAACATGATGGAGCAGGTGCTCGACATTCCGGGGCAGGAGATCATCACCAAGGACAACGCCATGGTCGCGGTCGATGGCGTGGTGTTCTTCCAGGTGCTCGACGCGGCAAAGGCGGCGTATGAGGTCAGCGACCTGTACCTCGCGATCATGCAGCTGGCGACGACCAACCTGCGTACCGTGATGGGATCGATGGATCTCGACGAATTGCTGTCCAAGCGCGACGAGATCAACGCGCGGCTGCTATCGGTGGTCGATCACGCCACAGAGGCATGGGGGGTCAAGATCACCCGCGTGGAGCTGAAGGACATCCGCCCGCCCGCCGACATCGTCAACGCGATGACTCGCCAGATGAAGGCCGAACGCGAGAAGCGCGCGACGATCCTCGAATCGGAGGCCGCGCGGCAGAACGAGATCAACCGCGCCGAAGGGCAGAAGCAAGCGCAGATCCTGGAAGCGGAGGGCCGCAAGGAAGCCGCGTTCCGCGATGCCGAGGCGCGCGAGCGATCGGCCCAGGCCGAAGCGACCGCGACCAAGATGGTCAGCGACGCGATCGAGAAAGGATCGAGCCAGTCGCTCAATTATTTCATCGCGCAGAAATATGTCGAGGCGATCGGCCAGTTCGCCACATCGCCCAACGCCAAGACGATCCTGTTCCCGGTCGAAGCGACCCAGTTGATCGGCACGCTTGGCGGGATCGGGGAGCTGGCGCGCGAGGCGCTGGGTCAGGCCGGCGCGCCCCGCGCGCCCTCCCCCACCGTCCCGCGGACGCGCGGCACGAATGAAGGGGGCCAGCCATGATCTGGCTCGAAAGCTGGAGCGCGGGGGCGTTGTGGCTGGCCACCGCGATTATGCTGGCCATCGCCGAGTTGATCGCACCCGGATTCTTCCTGATCTTCGTGGCGGCGGGCGCCGGGGTGACGGGGTTGATCCTGTTGCTGGCGCCGGGGATTGGGCTCGTCGCGCAGGCGTTGCTGTTCGCGGCCTGTAGCGGCGTCGCGATCGCGATCGGCGGGCGGTGGTATCGCCGCCATCACCGCGAGACGGCGCCCAACGGGCTCAACGACCGCGCCGGAAAGCTGATCGGGCGCACGGTCGAGGTGTGCGAGGCCATCGTCGGCGGCGAAGGGCGCGTGCGCGTCGGCGACGGCACCTGGAACGCCAAGGGTCCGGACGCACCGGCCGGCGCGCTCGTGCGGATCGCCGGATCGGCAAACGGCGCGTTGCTGGTCGAGCCCGCGCCGTCTGCCGCCTGAACTTATTCCTTCGCGCCGAACATGCCCGAGGCAAGCCCGCCAAGCTTGCCCATCAGGCCGCCCTCGCCGCCCTGCTCGCCGAGCAGCGACGCGAACCGGCCCAGCGCGCCCTCGCCGCCGATATGGCCGACGATCTGCTGCAGGATATCGGACGAAAGACCGGTCTGTGTCGAAGCCGTTTCCACCGTATCGCCCGGCGCGGTGTGCGCCTGGCCGAGCGCGGCAACGGCGGCTTCCGCCTGATCGGGTGAGATGCCGACCTTTTCGGCCAGCCCCTTGATGTCGACATTGCTGCTGATCTGACCCAGCAATCCGTCAAGCATGCCCATGTCCGTATCCTTGGTTACCGTATCGGGGGTCGACGCTTAGCATGTCAGGGGCAAGGGCGCGAGGTCCGGCGCGGGGAAACCCCCGCGCCGGGCACCTCAGACGGTGACCGTCATACGCGGCGCGGCTTGTCGCACGCCTTCATCGACATGGTCCGCGAACTGCGCGAAATTCTCGACGAACAGATCGACCAGCCTGGCTGCGGTGGCGTCATAGTCCGCCTTGTTCGCCCAGGTTTGCCGCGGATCGAGGATGGCGGAATCCACGCCGGCCACCGCGACCGGCACCTTGAACCCGAAATTGGGGTCGGTACGGAATTCGGCGTCGTTCAGGCTGCCGTCGAGTGCTGCGTTGAGCAACGCCCGGGTCGCCTTGATCGGCATCCGGCTGCCGGTGCCGTATTTGCCGCCCGTCCAGCCGGTATTGACCAGCCAGCAATGTACCCCGCCCTTGGCGATCCGCTCCTTGAGAAGATTGCCATAGACCGACGGATGGCGCGGCATGAACGGCGCGCCGAAACAGGTGGAAAAGGTCGCATCGGGCTCGGTCACGCCCATTTCGGTCCCCGCGACACGCGCGGTATAGCCCGACAGGAAATGGTACATCGCCTGATCGGGGGTCATCTTGGAAATGGGCGGCAGCACCCCGTACGCATCCGCTGTCAGGAAGATCATGTTGCGCGGCACCGGCCCCATATTCTCGTCCGAGCAATTGGGGATGAAGTCGATCGGGTAGGCGCCGCGGCTGTTCTCGGCCAGGCTGGCATCGTCGAGATCGAGTTGCCGGGTGACCTGATCCATCACGACATTCTCGAGCACGGTGCCGAAGCGCTTCGAGGTGGCGAAGATTTCCGGCTCGGTTTCCGCCGACAGGCGGATCATCTTGGCGTAGCAGCCGCCCTCGAAATTGAACACGGCGGTGTCGGACCAGCCATGCTCGTCGTCGCCGATCAACGTGCGGCTGGCATCGGCGCTCAGCGTCGTCTTGCCCGTGCCCGACAGGCCGAAAAATACCGCCGTATCGCCCTTTGGCCCCATATTGGCCGAACAATGCATCGGCATCACGCCCTTGGGCGGCAGCAGATAATTGAGCAGCCCGAAGACCGATTTCTTCATTTCGCCGGCATAGCGCGTGCCCCCGATCAGGATCAGCTTCTCGGTGAGATTGACCGCGATCACCGTTTCCGTCCGGGTGCCGTGGCGCGCCGGGTCGGCCTGGAAACTGGGCAGGTCAATGATCGTGTAATCGGCGACGAAGCCCTTCAGCGCGCTTTCCTCGGGCCGCACCAGCATTGTGCGGATGAACAGATTGTGCCAGGCCAGTTCGTTGATGACGCGCACGTTGACGCGGTAATCCGGCTGCGATCCGCCGTACAGATCCTGGACGTAGAGCGTTTCCTTCTCGTGCAGCTGCGCCAGGAAATCGGCCTTGAGCGCGGCGAAATGCGCCGGCGACATCGCCCGGTTGGTCTTGCCCCACCACACCGTCTCTTCGGTTTCGGCATCGCGGACGATGAACTTGTCCTGCGCCGAGCGCCCGGTGTGCTTGCCGGTCTCGACGACCAGCGGGCCATCGGCGGACAGTTTGCCCTCCTTGTTTGCGACGGCCGCCTCGACCAGCCGCGCGGTGACCAGGTTCCAATGTAGCGTCGCGCGGGTTTCGATGCCCTGCAATTCCAGCCCGGATTCGGGGATACGTTCGTTCACTTGCTTGCTCTCCTGCATGACGCTGAAGCCGACAGCACGCATCGGCGCGTCCTTGCGCGTGGCGCATATCGCTGGCGCCGGATGCGGTCAAATGCCCGCTGCAACCGCGCCGTTGTGCCGACCACCGCTTTGCCCTAACCCGCGCCGATGCGGCACGGACCTTCCCGCCCATGACGGCCTCGATCGCGCTGGTCGACGACGACCGCAATATCCTGACCTCGGTGTCGATCGCGCTGCAGGCCGAGGGGTTTCTCACGCGCGTCTATTCGGACGGCGAAACCGCGCTCAAGGCGTTGATCGACAACCCGCCGGACCTCGCCATCTTCGATATCAAGATGCCGCGGATGGACGGGCTGGAACTGCTCCGCCGCCTGCGCGAGAAAAGCTCGATCCCGGTGATCTTCCTCACCAGCAAGGATGACGAGCTGGACGAGGCGCTCGGCCTCGCGATGGGGGCGGACGATTACATCGCCAAGCCGTTCTCCCAGCGGCTGCTGATCGCGCGCATCCGCGCCATCTTGCGCCGCTCGGAATTGGCGCAGAGCGGTAGTGGCGAGAGCGGCGAGCCGGCCGAGAGCGAGATCGTGCGCGGTCGCCTGGCGATGGATACCGCGCGCCACCGCGTCACCTGGGGCGGCGATGCCGTCACGCTGACGGTCACCGAATTCCTCATCCTCGAAACGCTGGCGCAGCGCCCCGGCATCGTGAAGACACGCAACCAGTTGATGGACGCAGCCTATCACGACGACGTCTATGTCGACGACCGCACGATCGACAGCCACATCAAGCGCGTCCGGCGCAAGTTCCGGCAGATCGATCCGAAATTCGACGCTATCGAAACGCTGTATGGCGCCGGTTACCGATTCTCCGAGGAATGATGCCCTCGACGAGCGCGAACTGCGGTTCGGCTTTTCGACCAAGGTATCGCTCACGCCGCGAATCCTGTTCGTCAACATCTTCGCGCTCGCGTTTCTGGCGGGCGGGTTCTTCTATCTCGATTCGTATCGCAGTCGCATCGTCGACAGCCGGGTCGCGCAGGCAACCAGCGAAACACGGCTGATCGCCGATGCGATCGGCACCGTGTCCGCGCCGGAACGCGCCGCGCTGGCGCTCGATCTCGCGCGGCATACCGGGACGCGGGTCCGGCTGTTCGATGCGCATGGCGCGCAGATCGGGGATACGCGCGCAATGGGGCTACGCAATTTCGCGCTGATCGACCCCGCCACCGAGGGCTGGCGGCAGCGATCGGCACGGTTCCTCGATGCGGTGATCGACACCGTGGTGGGCGCGAGCAAGCCGGCGCTCTACCGCGAGCCCCCGCCCGGTGAGATGTGGCCCGACATCAGGACCGCGCGCGATACCCGTACGACCGCCGCGACGGTGTGGCGCGCGCCCGACCGGACACCGGTGATCACCGCGGCGGCGACCATCCCCGATGGCGGCGCGATCATGACCACGGTCAACGCCCGCGACGTGACGAAGACCGTCCGGTCGGAACGTTACCGGCTGGGCGTGGTGCTGCTCATCACCACCCTGCTGTCGATCCTGCTGTCGCTGTTCCTAGCGCGAACGATCGTGCGGCCGATGCGTCAGCTCGCGCGCGCGGCGGTGCGCGTCCGGCTCGGCCGTGCGCGGGAGGTGGTGGTGCCGCGCCTGCCCGAACGCCGCGACGAGATCGGCCACCTCGCCCGCGCGCTCTCCGACATGAGCCTCGCGCTGCGCGCCCGGCTGGATGCTATCGAAGCATTCGCCGCCGACGTCGCGCACGAAATGAAGAACCCCCTCGCCTCGCTTCGGTCCGCGATCGAGGGGTTGTCGATGGTCAAGGATCCCGAATTGCAAGGCCGTCTGCTCGCCATCGTGCGCGACGATGTGCACCGGCTCGATCGCCTCATCACCGATATCGCCGAAGCGTCCCGGCTCGACGCGCAGTTGAGCCGCGCCAAGTTCGACCCGGTCGATCTGGCGGCGATGGTCGGCGGGCTGATCGCGGGGCGGGAGGAGCGCGGGGTCGAGCGCGGCG
>JALYTP010000080.1 GCA_030854225.1 Pseudomonadota bacterium | reverse complement strand
GGTCGATGCCGCGCGCCGCCGCCAGTTCCGCCGCGATCCCGAGGCCGATGACGAATTCCGCCGCGACGCGCCCCGCCTGCGCGCCCGGCGGCTGCACCGCGCGCGCCAAAGTCAGCCAGCGGGTGCCATCTTCCAGCTCGACCAGCTGCACGATCTGCTGCCCGCGCCGATCGAACGCCTGATGCACCGCCCAGAGCGGGCAGCGCCCGGCGGCCTCGACCAGCGGTGACGTGCTCGCGCCCGAAAAGCGCTTCGACGCCTGCCCGGCGCGATCGAGGCGGATCATGAAGAACGGCAGCCCCCGCGCGCCGACGCGTTGCAGCGTGGTCAGCCGGTGCGCGACCTGCTCGAACCCCGCGCCGAACCGCCGTTCGAGCAGCGCGGTATCGTATCCCGTCGCCTCGCAGGCGCGTAGGAACCGGGCATAGGGCATCATCACCGCCGCGGCGAAATAGGCGACCAAATGGCGGCGATAGAGCTTCTCCGCCGTGCGATCGGCAAAGCCCGCCCCGCGCACTAGCGCGTCGATCTCCCCGCGCGCCTCGATCTGCGCGAGCTGCGAGGCCGCCGCGAAGGTGCGCGAGGCGGGGTCGAGTAGCTCGGACAGCTGCAACTGGCGCGCGTGCAGATCGAGCCGGCGCAGCAGATCGGGCATCACGTCGACCGGCAGGATGCGGATCGAGAGGTGATGCTTCACCCGCAGCCGCTCGGCGATCGCGCCGTAAAGATCGCTCGCGCCGAGCCGCAAGTCGTCGGCCAGCAATTCGGCCGCGGTGTCGAGGTCGGCGAAATGCCCGCGCCAGCGCTCGATCTCGCGCCGCGCCAGGGCCATCGGATCGGACACCGTGTCACCCGGTGCTGGTCCGCCGCCCAGCCGGTCGAACACACGCGCGAACGCCTCCGCCCCGCCCGGCGCACCGGCCAGCCATTCCTCCAGCTCGTTGCGGTCGATTTCCAGATCGGCGAACATCGGATCGGCGAGCCGCCGCCGCATCGCGTCCGTCCCGCCCCCCGGCTCGCCCGCCGCCAGCGCGCGGGGATCGAAATCGAACCGCTCGGCCAGCCGCACGAGCAGCGCCGCCGACAAGGGGCGCTGGTTGCGTTCGACCAGGTTGAGATAGCTCGGCGAGATATCGAGCGCCTCGGCCATCGCGGCCTGGCTCAGCCCCGCCTGACGCCGCAACCGGCGCACGGCATGGCCGGCGAAAAGCTTGCGATCGGCCATGTCCTACACGCCTCGATTCGGTTTAGCATGGGACGCCGATACGACCCTCGGGGGGATTCTATTTCAAAGCTACGCACTTGTAAATTATTTACATCACGACATTTCGAGCGCGCGAGAATCACACCATAACACGCTCCAGCCAAGCGATTGTACCTCGTCAGTGTGAAGATTGTGAAGTTACAGCGGTTGAAACCCTGTTTCTTGTAAAGGAATACACGCGATGTCGCTCCGCTTTGACGATCTCGTTCCCGCTCCCGCCGGCCGGTTCGATGGCATCACCCGGCCCTATACGGCGGACGACGTCGCCAAATTGCGCGGCTCGGTGCCGGTCGAACATACGCTGGCGCGGCGCGGCGCGCTCAAGCTGTGGGAGCTGCTGCGGAGCGAGGACTATATCAACGCACTCGGCGCGATGAGCGGCAACCAGGCGATGCAGCAGGTCCGCGCGGGCCTCAAGGCGATCTACCTCTCGGGCTGGCAGGTCGCCGCCGACGCCAACACCGCAGGATCGATGTATCCTGACCAGTCGCTCTATCCCGCCAATGCCGGGCCCGATCTGGCGCGCAAGATCAACAACGCGCTGCAACGCGCCGACCAGATCGAGCATAGCGAAGACGGTGCGACCCGCGACTGGTTCGCGCCGATCGTCGCCGATGCCGAGGCCGGTTTCGGTGGCCCGCTCAACTGCTTCGAGATCATGAAGGCCTATATCGCCGCCGGCGCGGCGGGCGTTCACTATGAGGACCAGCTCGCGTCGGAGAAGAAGTGCGGGCATCTTGGCGGCAAGGTCTTGATCCCCACACAAGCGCACATCCGCAACCTCGACAGCGCGCGCCTCGCCGCCGACGTGTCGGGCGTCCCGACGATCATTTGCGCGCGCACCGACGCCGAGAGCGCCAAGCTCATCACCTCCGACGTGGACGAGCGCGACCAGGAATTCCTGACCGGCGAGCGGACGCAGGAGGGTTTCTACCGCCTGAAGGACGGCGCCGGGGTGGATCACTGCATCAAGCGCGGGATCGCCTTTGCCGAGCATGCCGATCTGTTGTGGTGGGAAACCAGCAACCCGAACCTGGCCGACGCGAAGCGGTTCGCGGAGGCCGTGCACAAGGCGCATCCGGGCAAGATGATGGCGTATAACTGCTCGCCCAGTTTCAATTGGGAAGCCAAGCTCGACAGGGCCACGATCGCCAAATTCCAGCGCGAGCTGGGGGCGATGGGTTACAAGTTCCAGTTCGTCACGCTGGCGGGCTTCCACAGCCTCAACCATTCGATGTTCGAGCTGGCGCGCGGTTACAGGGATCGCGGGATGGCGGCGTATTCGGAGCTACAACAGGCCGAATTCGCCAGCGAGGCCGCCGGCTACACCGCGACGCGCCACCAGCGCGAGGTCGGCACGGGTTACTTCGATCTCGTCGCGCAGGCCGTGGCGGGCGGCGAAAGCTCGACCACCGCGCTCGCCGAATCCACCGAATCCGCCCAATTTACCAAGCAAGCTGCCTGAAAGGAGCAAAGACCATGACCAGCGAACCACAGCGCAGCCGGGCCGTCTTCTCGACCGAGGATTTCGGACTGATGAAGGAAGCGATCGGCGAGTACGTCAAGAAGATCGCCGACGATCCGCGCTCGTCCAAATTCTCCAACCTCTATCACCGCTTGGGCCGCCTCGGCTGAGCGAGATTTTCCTGGGGAGGAAAGGTGCCCGTCGGGAGCGATCCCGGCGGGCATTCCCGGTGCGGGTTTATCGGGCCGGGCGGCGCCTTGTCGCGATGTGCCACAAGGTCGCCACGCCGATCGCGCACCACGCCACGTTGAGGATCGCCGATGGCCACGCGCCGTGCGCGCCGCTGTTGACGATGAAGCCCGCTGCGCCCGCCACGTTCATCCACTGGAACGCCGCCGACTGGCCTGACAGCCGCCCCGTCGAGACAAGCAGGTACGATGCGAGGATCAGTACCGCCGCCGCCCAGCCGATCGCCTCGATGACGATGTTCAAGCCGCGAGTTTCCGCAGCACGTAGTGCAGGATGCCGCCGTTGAGGAAATAATCCAGCTCGTTGACGGTATCGATCCGGCACCGCGTCTGGAACGTCTCGCTTTTGCCGTCGGCGCGGGTCAGCATCACCTCGACATTCTGGCGCGGGCGCAGGTCGGCGACCCCGCGGACGGTGAAGGTCTCGCTGCCGTCCAGCTTGAGCGTCTGGCGCGTCACGCCCTCGGCGAATTGCAGCGGGAGGACGCCCATGCCGACCAGATTGCTGCGATGGATACGCTCGAAACTCTCGGTGATGACCGCGCGCACGCCGAGCAGATTGGTGCCCTTCGCCGCCCAGTCGCGCGACGATCCGGTGCCATATTCCTTGCCCGCGACGATCACCAGCGGCACGCCGTCCGCCTTGTACCGCATCGCCGCGTCGTAGATCGGCATGGTCTCGCCCTCGTACCGCGTCATGCCGCCTTCAACGCCGGGGACCATCTCGTTCTTGATGCGGATATTGGCGAAGGTGCCGCGCATCATGACCTCGTGGTTGCCGCGGCGCGCGCCGTAGGAGTTGAAGTCCGCGCGGCTGACCTGATGCTCCTGCAGATAACTGCCGGCCGGGCTGTCCGCCTTGATCGACCCGGCGGGCGAGATGTGGTCGGTGGTGATCGAATCGCCCAGGATCGCCAGCGGCCGCGCCTCGATGATGTCGGTCACCGGCGCCGGGGTCATCGACATGCCCTCGAAATAAGGCGGGTTGGCGACATAGGTGGAGCCTGCGCGCCACTGATACGTATCCGACCCCTCGATCTGGATGCCGCGCCATTTCTCGTCGCCGGCATAGACATTGCCGTAGCGGTTCTCGAACATGCCACTGTCGATGTTCGCGACCATCATCTCGGCGACTTCCTGGTTAGTCGGCCAGATGTCCTTGAGGTAGACGTCGGCGCCGTCCGAGCCTTGTCCGAGGGGGGTTTCGACCATGTCCTCGGTCACCGTGCCCTTTAGCGCATACGCGACGACCAACGGCGGCGAGGCGAGGAAGTTGGCGCGCACGTCGGGCGAGACGCGGCCCTCGAAGTTACGATTGCCGGACAGGACGCTCGCGGCGACCAGATCGTTGTCGGCGATGGTCGCGCTCAATTCGGGCGCGAGCGGGCCGGAATTGCCGATGCAGGTCGTGCAGCCATAGCCGACCAGGTTGAAGCCGATCGCGTTCAGATCCTCGCTCAACCCGGCCTTGTCGAGATAGTCGGTGACGACCTGCGAACCGGGCGCGAGCGAGGTCTTGACCCAGGGTTTGGGCTTCAACCCGAGCGCCCGCGCCTTGCGCGCGACCAGACCGGCCGCGACCAGTACGCTGGGATTGGAAGTGTTGGTGCACGAGGTGATCGCCGCGATCACCACGTCGCCGTCGCCAAGATCGTGATCGCGACCCGCTACCGCCGCGCGCACCGGGCGCTCCTTCTTGTAGAGCTTGAACAGGTCGCCGTTGAACACCTCGTCGACCTTGCCCAGCGAAACCCGGTCCTGCGGGCGCTTGGGCCCGGCGAGGCTCGCCACCACGTCGCCCATGTCCAGCTCGAGCGTGTCGGTGAAGATCGGATCGGGCGCATCCGCCGCGCGCCAGAACCCTTGCGCCTTGGCATACGCCTCGGTCAGCGCGACCGTCTCGTCCGGCCGCCCCGTCAGCCGCATATAGGTGAGCGTCGCCTCGTCTACGGGGAAGAAGCCGCAGGTCGCGCCATATTCGGGCGCCATGTTGGCGATCGTCGCGCGGTCCGCCAGCGTCATCGAATCGAGCCCGGGGCCGTAGAACTCGACGAAGCGCCCGACCACGCCCTTGGAGCGCAGCAATTGCGTCACCGTAAGCACCAGATCGGTCGCGGTGATGCCCTCGTTGAGCTTGCCAATCAGCTTGAAGCCGACCACTTCGGGGATGAGCATGGAGACCGGCTGGCCGAGCATCGCCGCCTCGGCCTCGATCCCGCCGACGCCCCAGCCGAGCACGCCGAGCCCGTTGATCATCGTGGTGTGGCTGTCGGTGCCGACGAGCGTGTCGGGATAGGCCATCGTCTTGCCGTCCGCGCCCTTGGAGGACCACACCGCGTGGCCGATATATTCGAGATTGACCTGGTGGCAGATGCCAGTGCCCGGGGGCACGACCGAGAAATTGTCCAACGCCTTCGAGCCCCATTTGAGGAACTCGTACCGCTCCATGTTGCGCCGATATTCGAGATCGACATTATCCTCGAACGCCTTGGGCGTGCCGAATTCATCGACCATCACCGAGTGATCGATGACGAGGTGGACCGGGACGAGCGGGTTGATCTTCGCCGGATTGCCGCCAAGCTTGGTGATCGCATCGCGCATCGCGGCGAGATCGACCACGCAGGGCACCCCGGTGAAATCCTGCATCAGTACGCGCGCCGGGCGGTATTGAATCTCGCGGTCCGGCGCTTGCGGGTTCTTCTGCCAGTCGATGATCGCCTTCACGTCCTCAACGGTGACCGTCACGCCGTCCTCGAAGCGCAACATATTCTCGAGCAGCACCTTCATCGAGAAGGGCAGTCGCGAGATATCGCCATATTTCTCCGCCGCGACGGCGAGGCTGAAATAATCGTAGGATTTACCGCCGGCGCTCAAGGTGGCGCGGGCGCCCAAGGTATCCTGTCCAATGGCGGTCATGCGCGCGGGTCCTTCCCTGTTGGTGCCTCGGCACGGGCGCGACGGGAAGGCGGCAGGATGCCGCACGGGCGCGCCCGGTGCGGGCGAATGCGAAGAGTCGGTCGGGCGGATAGCAGGGGGGGCCGTGGGGGGGAAGGGTGTGGGAACAGATGACGATCGCGGCAAGCCGCGCTACCACGGCGTGACGTGGTCCATATCGCTGTCGGCATATCCCAATTCTTCGTCATTCTGCTGACCCAGATGGCGATCGTGCTGTTGAGCCTGCTCGCCATCGGCGCGGGCGGGTGCGCGTGCGTATTGGTCGCCGCCCGCTATGTGAGGAAACGCCGGCGAAAACATCCTCCGCCCCGCGACGACTGAGTACGCACCGACGGCTGAGTACCGGCGGCTGGGCAGCGCCGCCGAGGCGGATTGCGGGTGAACCCCTGCCCGCCCCCTACAGACGAACCAGCATCTTGCCCGTATTGCCCCCGCTGAACAGCCCGAGAAAGGCATCAGGCATGGCGTCGAGCCCGTCATGCACGGTCTCCTCGCTCTTCAGCTTGCCCGCCGCGAGCCACTGGCCCATCTCGGCGTAGAAATCGGCAGCGTGCATCATGTGGTCGCTGACCAGCAGGCCCTGCATCGTCATGCGCATCCCGATCAGCCGCGCGAGATAGCGCAATTCGGTCGCCTTGCCG
>JALYTP010000400.1 GCA_030854225.1 Pseudomonadota bacterium | reverse complement strand
CATCGCCCCCGCGCGCGGGCTGGCGCCGCTTTCCAAATCGGCGATGTCGCGCGTGCCCCGGATCAGCGCGGTTATGTAATCGAGCACTTCATCGACCAGCTTGACCCCGGCCACGGCGTCGATCGCCGCGCCGATCGAGGCGGCATCGGCTGTGGCCACCACGCCCCATTCCTTGGGCGACATCGCGGATTGGCGCGCGCCGTGGGTGGCGATGATCTTCCGTTCCTCCTCGGCCGACGGGTAATCGACATTGTGCTTGAACAGGAAGCGGTCGAGCTGCGCCTCGGGCAGCGGATAGACCCCCTGCTGCTCGATCGGGTTCTGCGTCGCCACCACCATGAAGCGATCGCCCAGCGGCAGGCTCTCGCCGTCGATCGTGACGGTGCGTTCCTGCATCGCCTCGAGCAGCGCGGCCTGCGTCTTGGGCGGGGTGCGGTTGATCTCGTCGGCGAGCAGCAGATCGGTGAAAATCGGGCCGCGCGTCAGCGTGAAGGTGCTGGTCTGGAAATTGAACAGGTTCGCGCCGATAATGTCCCCGGGCATCAGATCGGGGGTGAACTGGATGCGCCCGAATTGCAGCCCGACCGCGCGCGCGAAGCTGTTCGCGACCAACGTCTTCGCGGTGCCTGGCGGCCCCTCGAGCAGGACATGCCCGCCCGCGAACAGCGCGACGAGCATCATCTCGACGGTTTCCTCCTGGCCCACTACGGCCTTGCCGATCTCGTCGCGGATCGCCTGCGCGAGCGCCTTTACCTCGTCCACCGTCACTTGCTTCTCTCCCATCGCCACCGATGCAGCGCCTGCGCCGCCGCCAATACGCCCTGCCGGTCATGCGCCTCGCGCGCGGTCTCGGCCAATTGTGTGAACTTCTCACGACCGCCCAGCCGATCGAGATAGGCGTCGAGCGCGCCGTCGCGCAGCCGCGCCGGCGCACCGAACACGATCGCCGCGCGCTCGCGCATCATATCCGCATAGCGCGCGCCCAGCCCGCCCTCGCGCCGCGCATGCCGAACCAGCAGCGCGGCATTGTCGATCAGCGCGGCCTTGCCGAACGCGATCGCCCGCACGCGGTGGCGCGGCGGACCGAAGCGGACGAACACCTGCCACCCGGCCAGCAGGAAGGCCGCCACCAACCCCAGCGTCACGACGACGAAGGGTGGGGTGAACAGCAGTTTGAGCGGGCTGCGCGAGGCACCGAAGCCGTTGAGCGAAACGTCGAAATACACGGCATCCGCGTGATTGGGCTGGAGGTAATCGAGCAGTTCCAGCGCCGCGCGCGCCTGATTTTCGTCGCGCATCCCGAGGTTCGACAGCAGATCGGGGTCGGACAGCACATACAGCGGCTTGTCGCCCAATTGCCCGACGACGACGTTGCCCTTCGCATCGCTGATGATCGGGGTGACGTTCGCGCCGGTGAACACCTGCATCGGATGTGCCGCGGCAAAACGCATGCCGTATCCCGGCGCCGCATGCGACACGAGCGGTACGCCGCCGCTTTTGTAGAGCGAGAATTTGAGCTGGTATTGCGGCGCCAGCACCCCGGCCGCGTCGCCCCGCTCCCACGGGCCGAGCATCCGCACCCACCCGCGCTGCGCGGGATCGCCCACCGTGGCCCATTTGGGCATCACGATCAGGGTCGGCAGGGATGCCCGGTCGGATAGCGCCGTCGACATGTCGGTCGCGCCGTTTTCCGGGGTCAGCACGACGAGGTCGCTCTCGGTGAAATTCTGCGCACGTACGATCTGCGGGTTGCGCCCGGTCGCCTCAGCGAGGCGCACCAGCCCGCTGAACCCGACCGCGGCATTCGACAAGGCATGCGCGCCGCCGTTGCGCCCGGAGCGGAAATCGGGCGCGAACGCCCCGAGGACGAGCATCGCGGCAAACGCCAGCACGCCCACCGCCACCAGCGCGATGACGGTCGCGCCGCGAAACGCGCCGGCGTCGGCGGGGGGCGCAATGCCGATCTCGCTCATCCGCGCCACGTCCCCGGAAGAGCGAAGCCGGCATACGCCTCACGCGCGCCGGACCATTCGTCGGCGCTGACCGCC
>JALYTP010000399.1 GCA_030854225.1 Pseudomonadota bacterium | reverse complement strand
TATCGGCCTCGAGCGCATCGCCCATCGCGCGCAGCGCAGTGGCGCGCGCCGGTCCCCCCATCCGGTCCCATGCCGGTTGCGCCTTGCGCCCGGCGGCGACGGCGGTATCGACGTCAGCGGCGGTCGCATCGCGCACGTCGCCGAGCACGAGTGTGCGGTCGGACGGGCTGGCGACGGGGGTCCCCTTGCCCTTCCCAACCAGCTTGCCGCCGACGATCGGCCCGCCGACGATCCGCTCGCGCACCGCAAGGCGCCGCGCACGCTCTGCCGCCTGGCGATCAACGAGCATCGAATAATCGCGCCCGAGCGGATTGCGCCGGGCCGCGCCGTAAATGTCGGCGGGCACCGGGATCTTGGGATGACGGCCGGGCTGCGCCTCGACCTGCGCCACCGGATCGCGCACCACCTGATCGACCGGCACGCGCTCATCGAGCAGGGCGTGGACGAAGCTGGTGTTCGCGCCATTTTCGAGCAGGCGGCGCACCAGATAGGGCAGCAATTCCTCATGCCCGCCGACCGGCGCATATGCGCGCAGTCGCAGCTTGCCGTAGTGCTTTTCCGCCGCCGCATAGAGCGCCTCGCCCATGCCGTGCAGCCGCTGATGCTCGATCGTGACGCCCGCCTCGCCCGCCATCTGCCGCACCGCCGCCAGCGTGTGCGCATTGTGGGTCGCGAATTGCGGATAGAGCGACGGCGCCGCCGCGATCAGCGCTTTGGCGCAGACGAGGTACGACAGATCGGTCGCCGCCTTGGTGGTGTAGACCGGATAATCGGGCCGCCCGGCGACCTGCGCGCGCTTGATCTCGCTGTCCCAATAGGCGCCCTTGACCAGTCGCACCATGATCCGCCGTCCGGTCCGGTCCGCCAGCTTGGCGAGCGCGTCGATCACCGCTTGCCCGCGCTTCTGATATGCCTGCACGACGATGCCGAGCCCGGTCCAGTTCGCCAGCTCCGGCTCGCGCGCAAGGCGCTCGAACAGTTTCAGCGAGATGACCAGCCGATCCGCCTCCTCGGCGTCGATCGCAAAGTTGACATCGTATTTCGCCGCGATCACCGCGAGCCGTTTCACGCGCGGATAGAGTTCGCTCCACACCCGCTCCTCGAACACCGCCTCGTAACGCGGGCTGAGCGCGGAGAGCTTGACCGACACGCCGTGCCCCAGTTCCGGCCCCGCACCGTCCGATGCCTTGCCCACCGCCTCGATCGCGTCGGCGTAGATCTTCTCATAGCGCGCCGCGTCGGAAGCGGTGCGCGCGCCCTCGCCGAGCATGTCGAACGAGCACAGATACCCATCGCGTTTGGCGCGCGACAGTGCCGCCGCGATATTGCGGCCGAGCACGAACTGCTCGCCCATGATCTTGACCGCCGCGCTCACCGCCTGGCGGATCACCGGTTCGCCGACCCGCGCGGTCAGTCGCTTGAGCCAGCCGCCGGCGTCGCGCTTGGTGTCGTCGTCGACATCGACCAGCTTGCCGGTCAGCATCAGCCCCCAGGTCGAGGCGTTGACGAACAGGCTGTCCGATTGCCCGAGATGCGCCGCCCAATCGGCCGATCCGATCTTCTCGGCGATCAACCGGTCGCGCGTGTCGGCATCGGGGGTGCGGAGCAGCGCCTCGGCCAGGCACATCAACGCAAGACCCTCCCTGGTGCCGAGCGAGAATTCCTGCAGGAAACTCTCGACCACGCCCTGCTTGCGGGTCGAAGCACGCGCCGCCTCGACCAGCGCGATCGCCTCGACGATCACCGCACCGCGATCCGCGAGCGGCTGATGCGCGAGCAAATCGCGCACCGCTTCGGTCTCATCGCGATACTTGTCGTCGTCGATGGCATCCCAGGGCGAAAGCGGCGTTTCCATGTCGTGATCCATTGCTCAAATGTCGGTAATGCCGCGCCCTTAGCGCGAAATCGCCAGGCTGCGCGAGCGGGCAATGTCGTGCTGCCGACCGAGCGACAAAAAGGAAGGCCGCACACCCGCCGGGTGTACGGCCTCCAGAAAATCATCGCCCCTTATGGAGTGTTCGGCAGCGATGCCCCTCATCGAAAAATGCCG
>JALYTP010000079.1 GCA_030854225.1 Pseudomonadota bacterium | reverse complement strand
CGCTTCGATACCCCGTCGGTGCCCGCCGTGGTGATGGGCGAAGGCGCGCGCCTCGTCCGCGTGATCGACAATCTGATCGACAATGCGATCTCGTTCTCGCCCGATGGCGGACTGATCGTGATCCGCACCGCGCGCGAGGAGGAGGACATGGTGCGCGTGACGGTGGAGGATGAAGGCCCCGGCGTGCCCGAGGAGGCGCGCGACAAGGTGTTCAACCGCTTCCAGTCGCTGCGCCCGCCCGGCGAGGCGTTCGGCACGCATTCCGGGCTCGGTCTCGCCATCGCCAAGACGATCGTCGATGCGCATCGCGGCGAGATCGGCGTCGAGCCGCGCCGCGACCGGTTGAGCGGCGCGCGCTTCGTCGTCCGGCTGCCGGCGCGGCCATGACCGAACGAGCCCACGCCACCACCGTCGCGATCGGCGGGCGCGGGGTGATGCTGCGCGGGCGCTCGGGAACGGGCAAGTCCGATCTTGCACTGCGATTGATCGACCGCGGCGCGATCCTCGTCAGCGACGATTATACCGAGGTGACCGCGATCGACGGCATCGTCACCGCGCGCGCACCGGCGACGATCGCGGGGAAGATCGAGATCAGAGGCGTCGGAATCGTGGCGATGCCCCACCGCGATGACGTGCCCGTCGCCCTCGTTGTCCGCCTCGATGCGCCGATCGAGCGGCTGCCCGAACAAGCCACGGAGACGATGGCGGGCATTGCGCTCCCGGTCCTGTCGCTCGACGCGTTCGAGGCGAGTGCGGCGATCAAGGTGGAAATCGCCCTCGCCCGGCTGGTAGAAGGCGAGCCATGAAGCGCGATCCCCAGGAAATCCTGCTCGTCACCGGCATGTCGGGCGCGGGTAAGTCGACGGTGTTGCGTACGCTGGAGGATCTCGGCTGGGAGGTCGTCGACAACCTCCCTCTCCTACTGCTCGATCGCCTGCTCGGCGCTGCCTTGCCGGAGGGTGCGGAGGGCTCTGCCCGGCCGCTGGCGCTCGGCATCGGGGCGGGGACGCGCGATTTCGATCCCGCGCGGATCGTCGAGCGGATCAAGGCGCTGCGCGAGCAGCACGGCCACGATATCGGCATGCTGTTCCTCGATTGCGCGGGCGGCGAGCTGGAACGGCGTTATTCCGAAACACGCCGTCGCCACCCGCTCGCGCTCGATCGCCCGGCGTCGGATGGCATCGCGCGCGAACGCGAACTGCTCGCGCCGCTGCGCCGCTGGGCCAACCGGCTGATCGATACGACCGATCTCGGCAGCAACGAGCTGGCGCAACAGGTTCGCGCCACCTTTTCGGGCGATCGACAGGGCGAACCGACCCTGCTCGTCACCTCGTTCGGCTTTGCCCGCGGCATCCCGCGCAATGCCGATCTGGTGTTCGACATGCGTTTCCTGCGCAATCCGCACTGGGTGGAGGAACTGCGCCCCGGCACCGGGCTCGATGCCGATGTGAGCGCCTATGTTGCGGACGATCCGGCTTATGACGCCGCGCTGGCGCAGATCGAATCGCTGCTCCTGCTGTTGCTCCCGCGCTACCGCGCCGAGGGCAAGTCGTACGTCACGATCGCGTTCGGCTGTACCGGAGGGAGACACCGCTCGGTGCATGTGAGCGAGCGCGTCGCCGCACGGTTGCGCGGCGAGGGATTTTCCCCCACGGTCGCGCACCGCGATCTCGCGGCTGCTCCCCAGGACTCGCTGGAGGGAGCGCCGCGTAACGACAATGGGGACGGGGCGCGCAAGCAATGATCGGTCTGGTTCTGGTGACGCATGGTCGCCTCGCCGAAGAATTCGTGACGGCGATGGAGCATGTCGTCGGCAAGCAGGAGCGGATCGCGACGATCGCGATCGGCCCCGATGACGATATGGAAGCGCGCCGTGCCGACATCGCCACGGCGATCGCGGCGGTGGATGACGGCAAGGGCGTGATCGTGCTGACCGATCTGTTCGGCGGCACCCCCTCCAACCTCGCCATCTCGCTGCTCGAACGCGGGCGGGTCGAGGTGATCGCCGGGATCAACCTGCCGATGCTCATCCGCCTGGCCTCCGCGCGCAAGGCGATGAAGGTGGTCGAGGCGATCGCCGCCGCGCGCGAGGCGGGGCGGAAATACATCTCGGTCGCCTCCGAGGTGCTGGGCGAGGCGGCGGCCTGATATGCCGGGGAGCGACAGCATCCGGCGTAGCGTCCTCATCACCAACAAGCGCGGGCTGCACGCGCGCGCCAGCGCCAAGTTCGTCACCCTCGCCTCCGCCCTGCCGTGCGAGGTGGCGGTCGAGAAGGACGGCGCCGGATCGGTCACCGGCACCTCGATCATGGGGCTGATGATGCTCGGCGCGGCGATGGGCGACACGATCGTCATTTCGGCCGACGGCGACGGCGCCGAGGCCGCGGTCGGCGCGCTGGCGGAACTGGTCGAGGCCAGGTTTGGCGAGGATTGAGAGCGAGCCCAGGCGAGATAGCGCCGCTATGTCGCTGACCAGTGCCGCTCCGGCCGGCGTCGCCATGCGACGACCGACGGCGTGGCTTCGTCAAGTCACGCTCCGCTAAGGCGATTTCATGCCCCGCGAGATCACCGCTTATTCCAACCCGCTGATCAAGCGCGTCCGCAACCTGCGCGAGAAGCGGCACCGGCGCGAGGAAGGGCTGTTCGTCGCCGAGGGGCTGCGCATCCTGACCGAGGCGCGCGAGGCGGGGCGCCTTCCGCAATATCTGTTCTTCGCGCGCGATAGCGCCGCGCATCCGCTGGTCCGCGCACTGGTCGCCGATGTCGAGACAGCGGGCGGTGAGGCGATCGAGACGGTGCCCGACATTCTCTCGAAACTCTCCGGCAAGGATAATCCGCAGGCGGTGGTCGGCGTGTTCGCGGAATTCGCGCGCGGCCTCGATACGCTCGACCGCACGACCGCGACGATCTGGCTGGTCGCCGAGCGCCTGCGCGACCCGGGCAATCTCGGGACGATCCTGCGCACCGGTGATGCGGTCGGTGCGGGCGGGCTGATCCTGATCGGCGAGTGCGTCGATCCCTTCTCGGTAGAGGCGGTACGCGCGAGCATGGGTGCGTTGTTCACCGTGCCGGTGGTGCAGAGCGGGTGGGCGGAATTCCTGATGTGGCTGCGCGCCGGGCCGGGGCAGTTGGTGGGGCTGAGTCTGGATACCGAACACGATTACCGCGCCGCGCGGTACGAAACGCCCACCTTCCTGCTCACCGGCAACGAGGCTCAGGGGATGCCCGCAGATTATGCGGGAGCGTGCGACCTGCTGGTCAAGATCCCGATGCTGGGCAAGGCCGACAGCCTCAATGCAGCGGTGGCGACGGCGGTGATGGCGTATGAGGTGTTGGGGCGGCAGAGCCGCGAACGGCCACGCTGACACGCAGCCACAGAAATTGTGGCAACGGGCTTCATTGCGGATGCCCTAATGCCAGCACCAGAACCGAGAGAATGAGTGTGATCAGGCCCGCAAGGAACGCCTTGTCAGCAAGGGTCTCCAATCGCCCACCAGACCCTGATCGTATCGCCAGATAGGACAGTAAGCAGCTTGCACCGAACAACACCGCCGAGGCCCAGGCGACTTCGTCGGCCATCGTGCGGCTGGCGATATTGGTGACGTTGAGGCCGGTGATGATCAGCAGCGCGATGCCGAGCAGGTTCGATGACGCGTTCAAGATATGCGGCGGCCGGTTCATCGTCGTCGGTAGCGCGCGCCAACCTGAACGAGCGGATAACAAGAGGTTACTCCGCCGCCTCGCCCACATCTTCAATCAAACGCGGCCCCTCGCCATACCGCGCCAGCGCCTCGACCGGAGGTACATCTTCGATCTCGCGCGCGCCGGGTTCGATGTTGAGGTCGCGGAGTTTGCGCGCGGTCACCAGCGTGCGGCTCTCAAAGCTCGAGACGAAGGCGTTGTAATTGTTGACCGCACTGGTCAATCCGCCACCGACCTTCTTGAGGTCGCCCGCTGCCTTGGCGAGGCGATCGTAGAGTTCCTTGCCGAGCTCGCCGATCTGGCGCGCTTCCTTGGCGAGTCGCTCCTGACGCCATACCGCCGAGACGGTGCGCGCGATGGCGATGAGGTTGGTCGGTGTCGCCAGCAACACTTTCTTTTCGAATGCGAAATTCCACAAATCGTGATCGTGCTCGAGCGCGGCGGAGAGGAAGTGTTCGCCCGGCACGAACATGATGACATAGTCGGGCGCGTCGGCGAACTGGCTCCAATAGGCCTTGTTGCCGAGCGCGGTGACGTGCGCCTTCATCGACGCTGCGTGGGCGGCCAGCCCGGTGCGGCGCTCCGCTTCGTCGACCGCGCCGAAGGCGTCCTGATAGGCGTTGAGCGACACCTTCGCGTCGATAACAAGGATACGTCCGTCGGGAATGCGTATCGTCGCGTCGGGGCGCAGCCTCCCGCCTTCGTCGCCGCCCGATACGCTAACCTCAGTCTCGAAGTCAGTATGTTCGGATAAGCCGCAAGTCTCCAAGACATTTTTGAGCTGTTGTTCGCCCCAGCGCCCGCGCGACTTGGGGGCGTTGCGCAAGGAGTTGACCAGCTTGGCAGCTTCGCTCGACACCTTTTCCTGCCCGACGCGCATCTGCTCGATCTGGCCCTTGAGCTCGGAAAAGGCGCCCTTGCGCTCGGTCTCGACCTTGGTGACGGCCTCTTCGTATTTGAGCAGACGGTCGCTGACCGGCTGGAGCATCGACTTGAGGTTGTGCCCCGCCGTCTCTTCCGACTGGCGGAAGCGCTCGTCGGCGCGCTTGAGGAAGGTTTCCTGCGCAGCGCCAAGCGCCTTGGTCGACAGCTCGGCGAAATGCGCGGTCATCACGTCCTTGGCTTCCCGCAACTCCGTGAGCCGCGTCTCGAAGCCCGAGGCATGCGTTCGCAGCTCGATATTCTCGAGCCGGGCGAGGTCGCGGTCCTCGCGCATGGTGACCAGCTCATCGCGCAACGCGTCGGCGCCACGCGCGCGCTCCTCGGCACCGGCGAGATCGACAATCGCGCGCTTGAATTCCTCGGCGCGCGCATCGCGTTCCGCCCGCGCGTCCGCCGCGCCGCGCCCGCCAAGCAGCCAGCCGATCACCAGCCCCGCGAGCAACGCCACGAAAATCGCCAACGCGGCCGTCAATCCCCCCATACCATCCTCACATAGAACATTGCACGAACTTGTACGCCGCACAGCCATTTTGGCAATCCGGCTTGCGATGGGCCGCGTGGCGATTAGGGTCCACACCCATGCAGTCCGACATCGAAATCTCCCGCGCCGCCACGTTGCAACCGATTGGGGCGATTGCCGCCAAGGCGGGTATTCCCGCCGAGGCGGTCGAGCCGTACGGGCATTTCAAGGCCAAGATCGATCTCGCCAGGATTCCGGCGACGGGCAGACAGGGAAAGTTGATCCTCGTCACCGCGATCAGCCCGACGGCGGCGGGTGAAGGCAAATCCACCACTTCGGTGGGGCTCGCCGATGCCCTCAACCGGATCGGGCGGCAGACGATCATCGCGTTGCGCGAGCCATCGCTCGGCCCGTGCTTCGGCACCAAGGGCGGCGCGACCGGGGGTGGATACGCGCAGGTGGTGCCGATGGAGGATATCAATCTCCACTTCACCGGCGATTTCCATGCGATCACCTCGGCGCACAACCTGCTCGCGGCGATGATCGACAATCATGTCCATTGGGGCAATGCGCTCGATATCGACGTGCGGCGGATCGTGTGGCGGCGCCTGCTCGACATGAACGACCGGGCGCTGCGTGATATCGCGCAATCGCTCGGCGGGCCGGGCAATGGCTTCCCGCGCGAGAGCGGGTTCGACATTACCGTCGCATCCGAGGTGATGGCCATCCTGTGCCTGGCGAGCGGGCTGGACGATCTGGAGGCGCGGCTCGGACGGATCGTCGTTGCCTATACCCGCGACAAAAAACCTATCACCGCCAGAAACTTGAAGGCGGATGGCGCCATGGCGGTACTGCTCGCGGGAGCCGTCAAACCCAACCTCGTCCAGACGCTGGAGGGCAATCCGGCGCTGGTCCATGGCGGGCCGTTCGCCAATATCGCGCATGGCTGCAACTCGGTGATCGCGACGCGCACCGCGCTGGCGCTGGCGGATTATGTAGTCACCGAGGCGGGATTCGGCGCGGATCTGGGGGCGGAGAAGTTCTTCGATATCAAGTGCCGGCAATCGGGGTTGAAGCCGTCCGCGGCGGTGCTCGTCGCGACGGTGCGCGCGCTGAAAATGAACGGCGGAGTGGCAAAGGGCGATCTCGACGCTCCCGACGCCGAGGCGGTGCGGCGCGGTGGGGTGAACCTGGCGCGACATATCGAGAATGTCCGTGCGTTCGGGGTGCCGGTGGTGGTCGCGGTCAACTGCTTCACCAGCGATACCGATGCCGAGTTCGAGGTGATCCGCGAGATTACCGCCGCGCAGGGCTGCGAGGCGGTGCTGTGCACGCACTGGGTCGATGGCGGCGCGGGCGCGGAGGCGCTGGCGGAGAAGGTCGCGGCGCTGTGCGACCACGGCACCGCGCAGTTCGCCCCGCTCTACGACGACGCGCTACCGCTGTTCGACAAGATCAACACCGTCGCGACGCGGATCTACCGTGCCGAGGAAGCCGTTGCCGAGCCATCGGTGCTGGCGCAGCTCGCGCGGTTCGAGGCGGCGGGGTTCGGG
>JALYTP010000398.1 GCA_030854225.1 Pseudomonadota bacterium | reverse complement strand
CCGCTGCACCGCTGGCGATTATGGTCGCGCGGGTTCAACCAGGCCGCGTTGATCGGCGCGGCGGTTGCGCGCGAGACGGGCGTCGCGCACGATCCGCTCCTGTTGCGCCGGGTGAAGGCCACGCCCCCGCTGCGCAACATGGGGGCAAAAGCGCGGGCACGGGCCGTCGCCGGGGTGTTCGCCGTTGCGCCGTCAGATTGCGACCGGGTTCGCGGCAAGGCGATCGCGCTGATCGACGACGTGCATACCAGCGGGGCGACGAGTGACGCCTGCACGCGCGTGTTACTCGCCGCCGGCGCAGCGCGGGTGACCATCCTGTGCTGGGCGCGGGTGCTCGATCCGGTCGGCGACGATTGACAAGCGCCGCGGCCGCCCACACCTTTGGAGGATGGCAAAGGTCGAAATCTATACCAAGGCATTCTGTCCTTATTGCGCGCGCGCGATGAACCTGCTGGCGTCCAAGGGTGTCGAGGTCGACGAACACGACATCACCATGGGCGGCCCCGAGCGGCAGGCAATGCTCGCCCGCGCGCCGGGCCGAACGACGGTGCCGCAGATCTTCATCGGCGACACGCATATCGGCGGATCCGACGACCTCGCCGCGCTCGATCGCCAGGGCAAGCTGGACGCGCTGCTGGCGGCATGAGGATAGCGTTGTTGCAGATGACGAGCGGGATCGATCCCGCCGCCAATGCGCGCACCATGACCCAGGCGATCGCCGACGCCGCCGGTGGGGGGGCGGCGATGCTCTTTACCCCCGAAATGTCCGGCTTGCTCGATCGGGATCGCGAGCGAGCGGCCGCATCGATCCGGCCCGAGGATGAAGATGGCGTGCTGGCGGAGGTCCGTGCCGCCGCCGCCCGCAACGGCATCTGGGTGCATCTCGGTTCACTGGCGGTATTGCGCGACGACGGCCGGCTGGCCAATCGCGGCTTTGTGATCGATGCGCGCGGCGCGATCCGCGCCCGGTACGACAAGCTCCACCTGTTCGACGTCGATCTGCCGACCGGCGAGCACTGGCGCGAATCGGCTACTTATGCGCCGGGCGACGCTGCTTGCGTGGTCGACACACCCGTCGGCCGATTGGGCCTGTCGATCTGCTACGACCTACGCTTTCCCGATCTATACCGCGCGCTCAGCGATGCCGGCGCCACCATCCTGACCATCCCCGCCGCCTTTACCCGACCGACCGGCGCCGCGCACTGGCACGTCCTGATGCGCGCCCGCGCGATCGAGGCGGGCGCCTTCGTCGTCGCCGCCGCGCAGACGGGGACGCACGCCGATGGGCGCGCCACCTATGGCCACTCGCTCGTCGTCGATCCGTGGGGCGAGGTGCTGCTGGACATGGGCGAGGGCGCCGGCCTGGGGTTCGCCGAGATCGAACCAGCCCGCGTCGCCGAGGTTCGCGCGCGCATTCCGGTGCTTGATCATCGCCGGGCGATCCCGCCGGTCGAGATGATTTCGTGATCGTGTTCGATCTGCGCTGTGCGAGCGCGCATGTGTTCGAGGCGTGGTTCGCCTCGTCCGACGCCTATGACGAACAGCGCGAGCGCGGCTTGCTCGCCTGCCCGGTGTGCGGCGACGGTGAGGTCGGCAAGGCGGTCATGGCGCCCAACGTCGGCACGAAGGGAAACGGGCGGTCTGTCCACGGCGCACCCGCATCGGGCGATGAGCCTACGCCCGCCGCCATGAAAGCGGCGCTACGTGCGCTTGCCAAGGCGCAGGCGACCATGCTGCGGACGTCCGAATGGGTCGGCACCGCCTTTGCCGATCGCGCGCGGGCGATGCACATCGGCGACGAGACCCCCGCCACGATCCACGGCCAGACGACCCGCGCCGAAGCGCATGCCCTGATCGAGGAAGGCGTGCCCGTCGCGCCGCTGCCATTGCCGGTCGCGCCTCCCGACACGATCAATTGACCTCGATTGACCGGCGCGCGACCGCGCGATACCGCGTGCCGCATTGCCCCCGTAGCTCAGCCGGATAGAGCGACGGTTTCCTAAACCGTAGGCCGCGTGTTCGAATCTCGCCGGGGGCACCATCATTCGGCGCCATTTTCAACGATG
>JALYTP010000078.1 GCA_030854225.1 Pseudomonadota bacterium | reverse complement strand
CACCTATTTCTCGGCGACCTCGGCGCACACCTGCACCGGTGACGGCGGCGGCATGGCGCTGCGCGCCGGTCTCGCCTTGCAGGACATGGAGTTCGTCCAGTTCCACCCGACCGGGGTGTACGGCGCCGGGGTGCTCATCACCGAGGGCGCGCGCGGCGAGGGCGGCTACCTTACCAATTCCGAGGGCGAGCGCTTCATGGAGCGCTATGCCCCGTCCGCCAAGGATCTCGCCAGCCGCGACGTCGTGTCACGATCGATGGCGCTTGAAATCCGCGAGGGGCGCGGTGTCGGCGAGCACAAGGATCACATCTTCCTCCACCTCGACCATATCGACCCCAAGGTGCTGCACGAGCGGCTGCCCGGCATCACCGAGACGGGCAAGATCTTCGCGGGCGTCGATCTGGCGCGCCAGCCGCTCCCCGTCACGCCGACGGTGCATTACAATATGGGCGGCATCCCGACCAATTATCACGGCGAGGTCGTCCAGTTGAAGGGCGGTGATCCCGATGCCGTCGTCCCCGGGCTGTTCGCGGTCGGCGAGGCGGCGTGCGTGTCGGTCCACGGCGCCAACCGGCTCGGCTCGAATTCGTTGATCGATCTCGTCGTGTTCGGCCGCGCGACGGGGCTGCGCATCAAGGAGGGGCTCAAGCCCGGCACGCCGCACAACCCGTTGCCCAAGGGGTCGGAAGAACTGGCGCTCGGCCGGCTCGACACATTCCGCCACGCGCAAGGCTCGTCGCCCGCCGAGATTCGCGTCGAGATGCAGCGTACGATGCAGAAGCATTGCGCGGTGTTCCGCGACAATGCGCTGCTGGGCGAGGGCCAGCAGAAGATCGGCGACACCTACAGGCGCATGGCCGATATCGGCATCCACGATCGCTCGCTGATCTGGAACACCGACCTCGTCGAGACGCTTGAGCTCGACAACCTCATCGCGCAGGCCGTGGTGACGATGGAAAGCGCCGCCAACCGCAAGGAATCGCGCGGCGCGCACGTCAACGAGGATTATCCCGACCGCGACGACAAGAACTGGATGAAGCACACCATCGCAACCTTCGCGGGCTGGGGCGGCACCGGGGGCAAGGTCGATATCGGCTACCGCCCGGTGCACGATTACACGCTCACCGACGATATCGATTACATCAAGCCCAAGAAGCGGGTGTATTGAGGCGCGCACGCTCGAACAGCGATCGACGGCATGGGCTTTGCCCTTGTCGCGATTCCGGTAAATACAGCGACGATGCCGTTCCGCCGCCTCGCCTCGCTGCTCCTGCTGGCCGCTACCTGTGGCGCTCTGCCCGCCTGCGGTGATGTCGCCCCCGCTATCACCGCGCCGCCGCCCGCGCTCCATGCCGATCCGTTCTACGTCAAATATCTCGACGCCGCCGGCATTCCCGTTCTCGCTTCCGCCAAGGTGCCCGACCACGCGCTGATCGTCGCGCGCGCGATCGTCGTCGGGATGCTGGCGCCCCGCCCCGATCTGGCCGCCGCGCTCGTCGCGCAGGGGCAGCGCGTCGCGATCATGGCGCCCGACGAGGGGACGACCGACCTGCCCGAACAGCGCGACTGGAAGAAGCCGGCACGCAGCGACCCGCGGCTGACCTATTGCGAACGCAAGCATTATGACGAGCGGATCGGCCGGCTCACCGACGCGCAATATTGGAACGCGCGGGCGCGCGGCATGTCCGGCCCGCTGACCAGCGGCGCGACCGAGGATCTGCTGGGCCTGCGCAGCTCGCGTTATTATGGCGAGACGATCTTCCTGCACGAATTCTCGCACGACGTGCTGAGCGCGATCCATGCCGTCGATCCCAGGCTCTACGCCGGGGTCGAGCGGGCCTATGCCGCCGCGAGCCGCGCCGGGCGGTGGAAACGCGATTATGCCGCGACCAGCATCGATGAATATTGGGCCGAAGGCAGCCAGTTCTGGTTCGATTCGAACCGCATCGCGATCTTCGACGGGCGCCGCATCCTTTCCGACGCCGATCTCGCGGCCTACGACCCGCCGCTCTACGCCGCGCTCGGCAAGGCGTACGGCACGTCGCACCATGTCGAGGGCGATCCGTTCTACCTGAGCGCCGCGCGGGTGCCGCCCGGGCCGCTCCCCGCCAATACCGCCGAGGCCTGCTGAGGCGCTGGCGCCGATGCGATCCGGCGCGCGAAGGGTTGCGCTGCACCAGCGAAAGGCATAGCCGCAATCGGCGACGAACAGTGAGGGACCGCGACGCGCGATGGCCGAATTCACCCTGCCGAAGAACAGCAAGGTCCAGAAGGGCAAGACCCACAAGGCGGCCGCCGGCGCGACCAACGTGAAGTCCTTCAAGGTCTATCGCTACGATCCCGATACGGCCGAGAACCCGCGTTACGACAATTTCGAGATCGATCTCGACAGCTGCGGGCCGATGGTGCTCGACGCGCTGATCAAGATGAAGTCGGAGCAGGATTCGTCGCTGACCTTTCGCCGTTCGTGCCGCGAGGGCATTTGCGGGTCGTGCTCGATGAACATCGACGGCAAGAACGGCCTCGCCTGCACCACCGCGATCGAGGATTGCCGGGGCGCCGTCACGATCACGCCGCTGCCGCACATGGAGGTGATAAAGGATCTCGTCCCCGATTTCACGCATTTCTATGCGCAATATGCCTCGATCAAGCCGTGGCTGCAGACCGTCACCCCGCCGCCCTCGGGCAAGGAACGCCTGCAATCGCCCGAGGAGCGCGGGAAGCTCGACGGGCTGTACGAATGCATCCTGTGCGCTTGCTGTTCGACCGCGTGCCCGAGCTATTGGTGGAACAGCGACAAGTTCCTCGGCCCCGCGATCCTGCTCCAAGCCTATCGCTGGCTCGCCGACAGCCGCGACGAGATGACGGGCGAGCGGCTGGATGAGCTGGAAGACCCGTTCCGCCTCTACCGTTGCCACACGATCATGAACTGCGCGACGGTCTGCCCCAAGGGGCTGAACCCGGCCAAGGCGATCGCCGAGATCAAGAAGCTGGAAGTCGAACGGGTGGTCTGAGGACGGCGCGGTGACCGACGCGCCCAGCCCGTTCTTCGTTTATGAAGACGATCCGGACGAACCCGGCTGGAAACGCTGGCAGTTTCGCGACGCGACGCGCTTCAACGCCTTTATCGAGCCGCTCCATGTGCGGGTCGAGGACGACATCGCCCGCGTGCGGATGATGCCGCGCCACGAACATTCCAACATGCGCGAGAATGTGCATGGCGGCGCGCTGCTCGGGTTCATGGACGTGGCGCTGTTCGCCGCCGCGCGGGGGTTTGGCGTATTGACGGCCGGCGGCGCGGTGACGCTGGATCTGTCGGCGCAGTTCATCGGCGGCGGGATGATCGGCCGGCCGCTCGAAGCGCGGGTCGAATTGCTGCGCGAGACCAGCCGGATGCTCTTTCTGCGCGGGCTGATCGTGCAGGAAGGCGCGCCGGTGATCGCGAGCTTTACCGGCACGTTGCGCAAATCATCGTCGCCAGTGTGAGTCAGTCGGCCGCCCTCACTCTTTCGGCGCCTTCGCGCCTTTTTCCCTCGCCCATCGGGAGAGGGAAGGGACCCGCCGCGACGCGGTGGGAAGGGTGAGGGCGAGCGCGGAACAATGACCACCGTCCTCGACCGCTACACCGCGCTCGTCACCGCCGGCGAGCTACGTGCCGACCCCGAACAAGCCGCCGCGGCCGATCGGCTCGCGGCGCTCGCCGCCGACCTCGAAGCCACGCCAAAGCGCGGTTCCACCTTGTGGCGCGCGCTCGGCCGCAAGCCCGAGGCGCCGCGCGGCCTCTACCTGTGGGGCGGGGTGGGCCGCGGCAAGTCGATGCTGATGGACCTGTTCTTTTCGCAGCTCGCCATCCGCCGCAGGCGCCGCGTCCATTTCGCCGAATTCATGATCGAGGTGCACCAGCGCATCGGCGAGGAACGCAAGAAGGAGGCGGGCGACCCGATCGCCCCCGTTGCCGCCGCGCTCGCCGAGGAAACGCGCCTGCTCGCCTTTGACGAGATGATGGTCACCAACTCGCCCGATGCGATGATTCTCTCGCGCCTGTTCACCGCGCTGATCGAGGCCGGGGTGACGATCGTGACGACCAGCAACCGCCCGCCGCGCGATCTGTACAAGGACGGGCTCAACCGCGAGCATTTCCTGCCCTTCATCGCGCTGGTCGAACAGCGGCTCGACGTGCTCGCCCTGAACGGTGCGGTCGATTACCGCCGCGATCGGCTGGGGCAGCAGGAGACGTGGCTCGTGCCGAACGGCCCTGAGGTGACCGCGCAACTGTCCGCCGCCTTCTTCCGTCTCACCGATTACCCGCCCGAGGATCGCGACCATGTGCCCGCCGAGGATATCGCGGTGCAGGGCGGGCGCTCGCTGCACGTACCCAAGAGCCTGAAGGGAGTCGCGGTGTTCAGCTTCAAGCGGCTGTGCGCCGAGGCGCGCGGGAGCGCCGACTATTTGGCGATCGCAAGGCGGTATCACACCGTGATCCTGGTCGGCATCCCGCAGCTCGGGCCGGAGAACCGCAACGAGGCGGCGCGCTTCGTCGCGCTGATCGATGCGCTGTACGAACACAAGGTCAAGCTGCTCGTCGCCGCCGATGCCGCGCCGGACCGGCTGTACGAGGCAGGGGACGGGCGGTTCGAGTTCGCACGCACCGTCAGCCGGCTCGAGGAGATGCGGTCGCAGGAATATCTTGCGCGGGGGCACGGAACGGGTTGAAAGGCCGGTGTCGCGGTTGCACAACACAGCGGAAGCGAGCACGATGCAACATCATATCATATAAGAAGGGGATTCGCGTGAAGAGGATGATCAAGGCGGCAATGCTCGGTTGCGGTATCGCGGCGCTGGCGACGGCGGCGCTGGCGCAGGAAACCAAGAAGCCGGCCACCAACGCGACCCCGGACCAGAAGCATCCCGACACGTCGAACGTCTCGCCAGATCACGGTGTGCTGTTCAGCGCCGAGGCGGTGCCGAGCAGCGGTTCGGTCTCGGTCGAGGGCAAGCCGATCGCCTATCACGCCGTCGCCGGCACATTGGTCGTGCACCCCGAAGGCTGGGACGATGCGGCCTGGCGCGAGAAATCGGGCAATGACTTGGGCGACAAGAAGGACGCCAAGGCCGAGGCGTCGATGTTCTATGTCGCCTATTTCAAGAACGGCGCGCCCTCCGCCGGGCGCCCGATCACCTTCCTGTTCAACGGTGGCCCCGGTTCGTCGACGGTATGGCTGCACATGGGCGCGTTCGGCCCGCGCCGCGTGCTCACCGCCACCGACACGCACATGCCCGCCGCGCCCTATAGCGTGGTGAACAACGCCTATAGCCTGCTCGACGCGACCGACATGGTGTTCATCGATGCGCCGGGCACCGGGTTCAGCCGCATCGCGGGCAAGGACAAGGAAAAAGGGTTCCTTGGCGTCGACGCCGACGCGCATGCGTTCAGCGAATTCATCAAGGGCTTCCTGTCGAAATACGACCGGTGGAATTCACCCAAATACCTGTTCGGTGAAAGCTATGGCACGCCGCGCGCGTCGGTGGTCGTGAACGAGCTGGAGACGGGCGACAACATCGATTTCAACGGCGTCATCATGCTGTCGCAGATTCTCAATTTCGATCTGTCGGTCGATACGCCGCAATTCAACCCGGGCAGCGACGAGGCTTATATCACCAGCTTGCCGACCTTCGCGGCGACGGCATGGTATCACAACCGCCTCGGCGCGGCCCGCCCGGCCGATCTCGAAACATTCCTGCAACAGGCGGTGCAGTTCGCGACCACCGATTACGCGCAGGCGCTGCAAAAGGGCAGCGAGCTCGATCCGGCACGCAAGGCGCAGGTGGCGGAGCACATGTCGCAGCTGATCGGCATTCCCGCGGCCTATATCCTCAAGTCCGACCTGCGGCTCGACGGTGGGCAATTCTCGAAGGAATTGCAGAATGCCAGCGGGATCACCACCGGCCGGCTCGATACGCGCTTTTCAGGCCCCGATATCGACCCGTTGAGCAAGGAGGCGGATTACGATCCGCAATCGGCCAGCATCAGTTCGGCCTATGTCGCCGCGTTCAACGATTACGCCCGCACCACGCTGCATTACGGCGAGGACCGAACCTTCAAGCCCGGCATCGACGTGTTCAAGGATTGGGATTTCAACCACAAGCAGCCCGGCATGCCGTTCGCGATCCGCGGCGCGACCAATGTGATGCCGGATCTCGCCATGGCGATGAAGTACAACCCCAATCTCAAGATCATGCTCAACGGCGGCTATTACGATCTCGCCACGCCCTATTACGAGGGCTGGTACGAGATGCACCACATGCCGATTCCGGACAATTTGCAGAATAATATCGAGTATAAATATTATCCGTCGGGGCACATGGTCTACGCCGCCGAGGCGTCGCTGAAGGCGCTGCACGACAATGTCGCGGCCTTCATCCGCCGGACCGACAACCAGGGCGGGTAAGCGAACCGCTCTTTTCGAGCGGCACCGCCGCCAGAAATGAAGAAGCCCGCCCGGAGCGATCCGGGCGGGCTTTTCCTTGTTGCTAGAGCGTTTTCCGCGCCTTCTGAATCGTTGAGGATTCCCCCGGCGGCGGTTTTCTGATTCAGGTTTTGTGCCGGGCGGAGGAGACCGGCATGGATGCCACGAGTGCTTTCTCAGGACCTTCGGGA
>JALYTP010000397.1 GCA_030854225.1 Pseudomonadota bacterium | reverse complement strand
GTGTTGGGGGCACGATCTGGTCGCGCAGCGCGAGGATGCAGAAGATGCTCTCCACCGCCCCCGCGCCGCCGAGCAGGTGCCCGATCGCCGATTTGGTCGACGACATCGACATCGTGTCGATATGGTTGCCGAACAGCCGCCGCACCGCGCCCAGTTCCAGTTCATCGCCCAGCGGCGTCGAGGTGCCGTGCGCGTTGATGTAATCGATATCGCCGAGCGTCAGCCCGGATTTGCGCACCGCCATCTCCATCGACCGGAACGCGCCCGACCCCTCGGGGTGCGGCGCGGTGACGTGATAGGCATCCCCGGAAAGGCCGTAACCGATCACTTCGGCGTAGATCTTCGCGCCGCGCTTCTTCGCGCGCTCATATTCCTCGAGCACGACGACTCCCGCACCCTCGCCCATCACGAAGCCGTCGCGGTCCACGTCATAGGGGCGGCTACCGCGCGTCGGATCGTCACGGAAACCGGTCGAGAGCGCGCGGGCCTGACCGAAGCCGGCAATGCCGATCGGACAGATCGTGCTTTCCGCGCCCCCAGCGAGCATCACGTCGGCATCGTCCATCGCGATCATCCGCGCGGCATCGCCGATCGAATGCGCGCCGGTCGAACAGGCGGTCACGACCGCATGGTTCGGCCCCATCAACCCGTATTTGATCGAGACCTGCCCGGAGATGAGGTTGATGAGCCGTCCGTGGACGAAATGCGGGCTGACCCGCTTGGGCCCTTTTTCGGCGAGGACCAGCGATTCGCTCTCGATCCCCGGCAGGCCGCCAATGCCCGATCCGATCGAGCAACCGGCGCGGAACCGCTCTTCCTCGCTCATGTCGGTGAGGCCGGCATTCTCGATCGCCTGCCCCGCGGCATCGATGCCGTAGACGATGAACGGATCGACCTGGCGCTGGACCTTGTGATCCACGCGTTTGCCCGGGTCGAAGCCGTATTCATGGCCCGCCGGCTTCACCTCGCAAGCGTAATTGCTCTGGAAATCGGTCGCGTCGAAGCGCGTGATCGTCGCGGCGCCCGATTTGGAGGCGATGATGTTGGCCCAGGCGGTTTCGACGTCCGCGCCCAAGGGGGTGACGAGGCCGAGCCCGGTGACGACGACGCGACGCATGGCTTATCTCCGTTTCTTCAAAACGAAACGGCTCCCCGCCCGCATAAGCCCTGGGACGGGGAGCCGCATATCATTCGGCGCAAAGCGGCCCGTGGAGGGGCACATGATCCGGGAGGATCAGCCCTTGTGCTCGTCGATATAGGTGATCGCGTCCTTGACGGTCGAGATCTTCTCGGCGGCGTCGTCGGGGATCTCGACCTCGAATTCTTCCTCGAACGCCATCACCAGCTCGACGATATCGAGGCTGTCGGCGCCCAGATCATCGATGAAGCTCGCATCCTCGGTCACCTTGTCGGCTTCGACGCCGAGATGCTCGACAACGATCTTCTTCACGCGGTCTGCGGTGTCGCTCATAGCTTTCGTCCCTCTATCGCTGGGGGTTCATGGTTCCTGAACGCACGTAGAACGGGGGCGGTGCCCGCGCAAGGGGCGGCGCACCGCCACGGCATCAGATCATCGCCATCCCGCCGTTCACATGGATCGTCTGGCCAGTGACATACCCCGCTTCCTTCGACGCGAGGTAGACTACCGCCGCGCCGATATCGTCCCCGGTGCCGAGATCGCCTGTGGGAATGCGTGTCAGCAGCGCCGCCTTCTGCGCGTCGGGCAAATCGTCCGTCATCGCCGAGCGGATGAAGCCAGGCGCGACGCAATTGACGGTGATGTTGCGGCTGGCGAATTCCTGCGCCAGCGCCTTGGACATGCCGACCAGCCCGGCCTTCGACGCGGCATAATTGGCCTGCCCCGGATTGCCCGTCGCGCCGACCACCGAGGTGATCGAGATGACGCGGCCGAACCGCGCCTTCATCATCGGCCTGGCGGCGGCACGGATCAGGCGGAAGGCGGCTTCCAGATTGACGCGGATTACCATGTCCCATTCCTCGTCCTTCATCCGCATCGCAAGGTTGTCCCGCGTGACGCCGGCATTGTTGACGAGAATGTCGAGCTTGCCGCCCAGCGC
>JALYTP010000077.1 GCA_030854225.1 Pseudomonadota bacterium | reverse complement strand
CCGGCCGACCCCAGCGTCATCGCCAGCGCGAGGGCACCGTACCCCATCGCGACCGACGCGATCAGATCGCTCCAGTAGATCGCCGGGCGCGGCGCATTGAGATCGCGCGTCAGATCGGCCGCGGTGCGCAGCATCGCCTTGTCGTCGAGGATCGGCTCGCGCAGCGACAGGCGCGCCGCATCGGGGCGCGCCGGCGTGTCCCGCCGATCAAGGGTGATAACGCTATCCATGTGGTGAGCCATTGCCCGAAGATAGTGGCGGGATGGTGGCGATAACAGGGATGCGCGCGGCCGCGCTTGACCTTTGCGCCCCCGGCGCGCAGCGGAATTCGCATCGTCCACCCGCCGTGCAGAGAGGCATTTCCTTGGCCAGCGCGCTCACCATCCGCCCGATCGACAGCAAGGCCGATCGCAAGAAATTCGTCGACCTGCCCTTCCGGCTTTACAAGGACGATCCCAATTGGGTGCCGCCGCTCAAGGGTGAGGCGCTGGGGCTTATCACGCCCGTGAAGAACGGCTGGTACAGCCACGCCAAGGTGCAATTGTTCCTGGCGGAGGAGAATGGCCGCGTGGTCGGGCGTATCTCGGCGCATATCGATACGCTGGCGCTCACCATGCCCGCCGAACGAGGGTTCGGCCCCGGCGTCGGGCAATGGGGGTTGATGGATGCCGAACGCGAGGAGTTGTTCACAGCACTGCTCGCCAAGGCGGAGGAGTGGCTGCGCGGCCAGGGCATGACGCGCGCGCTCGGCCCGATCTCGCAATCGATCTGGGAAGAACCGGGGCTGCTGATCGAGGGGTTCGATCATCCGCCGACGATCATGATGGGCCATGCCAAGCCCGAATATCGCGGCTGGATCGAACGCGCGGGCTATCATCCGGTCAAGCAGGTCAAGACCTATGATCTGGACATCACCGCCGATTTCCCGCCGATCGTCCAGCGCATCATCAAATCGGGCGAGCGAAACCCGAGCATCCGCATCCGCGAGGTCGACAAGTCCGAATTCGAACAGGAAGCGGCGATCATCCTCTCGATCCTCAACGATGCGTGGAGCGACAATTGGGGGTTCGTGCCGCTCACCCCGCCCGAGATCAAGGATGTCGGGGTCAAGCTGAAACCGATCGTGTTCAACGATTTGATCCGCATCGCCGAGCTGGACGGCAGGCCGGTCGCGTTCATGATCACGCTCCCCGATCTCAACGAGGCGATCAAGCCGCTGAACGGCAACCTGCTGCCGTTCGGCTGGGCGAAGCTGCTGCTGTGGCTGCGTAAACCTCAGGTGAAGACGATGCGCGTGCCGTTGATGGGCGTGGTCAAGGACCTGCAATCATCGCGCATGGCGGGGCAGCTGGCGTTCATGATGATCGAATATATCCGCCGCGCCGCGCTCTCGCGGTACGCGGCGCGGCGCGGCGAGATCGGCTGGGTGCTCGACGACAATCAGGGCATGAACGCGATCGCCGATGCGATCGGCAGCAAGGTCAACAAAATCTACCAGATTTACGAAAAGACGCTGTAACCGCAGACTCAGAAGCGGCGCGAAATGCCGCCGTAAATCTCCAGCGTCGGCGCATCGCGGTTCAGCCCCGCGGCGGCGAACAGATCGAATTGCAGCGTCTTCGCGGCCATCCAGCCGAGCGACAGCGCCGCGAGCGCCTGCGTCGTATGCCCGGACGGATCGTCGTCGCGCAGCACCTGCCCCTCGCCCGTCAGCGTCAGCGCCTTGGTCAGCTTGAACCCGAGGCCCGCCGTGCCGCTATACGCAAGATGCCGCCCGTGCCCCCCCTGATCGACCGCCGCATCCGCTTCGGGCGTCGCGGCGAGCGACACCGTATCCGACAGCGAGAAGCTGAGCGGCAGCAGCACGCCCGCGCCCCAATCGCCCGCGCCGGTCGGGGTGCGCCCCACCGGCAGCGTGACGTAGGGCAATATCGCGATCGAAGCCTGGTCCCCGCCAGGGTTCATCAGATTGATCTTGGCGCCCAGCGATACGTCGCCGACGGCGCCGTCGCTGCTCACCGCGCCGCTTGTCTTGTCGCGCTGGCGGACGTGCCCGTAGGGCGTCCAGCCGATCTGCGCCTCGATCGTGTCGCTCACGCCGATGCGCAGCTTGGTATCGCCGATCAGTACGGTGTCGGTGCGGCTGTCGGGCTGATCGTCGAGCGTCCAGTCGGCGATCGAGGTTTCGATCGAGACGTGGCCCTTGTCGATGATGCACGGCGGGGTGTTGAGCCCCGGGCGTTCGGGGCAATAATCGCGATCCTGGGCAAGCGCCGGGGTCGCGAGCGTCGCCAGCAACGCGGCGGTCAGCAGAAAACGCATCGCTTTTCCTTTGGAACGATTCAGCGCAGCCTGATCCAGGTCGGCGCATGGTCGCTGGCCTTTTCGCGCCCGCGATATTCCTTGTCGACCCCCGCATCGGTCAGCCGGTCGGCGGCCTGCGGGCTGAGCAGCAGGTGATCGATCCGGAACCCCGCGTCGCGTTGCCACGCCCCCGCCTGATAATCCCAGAACGTCCACACGCCCCCCTTGGGAAAGCGCGTGCGCAGCGCATCGGTCCACCCCTGCGACACCAGCGCGCGATAGGCGGCGCGGCTTTCGGGCTGCATCAACGCATCGTCCTGCATCGCGCGCACGGAGAAGGTATCGTCATCATTGGCGATGACGTTGTAATCCCCCGCGAGCACTACCGGCACTTCCTCCGCCAGCAAATCGCGCGCGCGCGCGGCGAGGCGTTCCATCCATTTCAGCTTGTAGGCGAATTTGGGTCCAGGCTGAGGATTGCCGTTGGGCAGATAGATCGAGGCGACGACGAGTCCGTCCACGTCGCATTCGAGATAACGGCTATGCTCGTCATCGGGGTCGCCGGTGAGGCCGCGCTGGCGCTCGACCGGGTCGGTGCCCCTGGCGAGCACGGCCACTCCGTTCCAGCTCTTTTGCCCGTGCCACACCGCGCCGTAACCCGCCGCGCGGATCAGATCGATCGGAAAACCGTCATCGGCCGACTTCAGCTCCTGCAGGCACACGATATCGGGCTGCTGCTCGGCCAGATATTCGACCAGCCGGTCGATCCGCGCCTTGATGCCGTTGACGTTGTAGGTGACGATCTTCACGCGGCGTCTCCGCCCGATTGCGGCGGCGCCGTCAACCCGTCACACCGAAAAGCTGGTGCCGCACCCGCACCCCGATGCCGCATTGGGGTTGGCGACGGTGAAATGCGCACCACCCAGATTATCGACGAAATCGACCGAGGCGCCGCGCACCAGATCGAGGCTAACGTCATCGACCACCAGGCGCGCCTCGTCGGTCTGGGCGATCGTGTCACCCGCCTCGGGCGCGTCGGCCAGGCCGAACTTATACTGGAAACCGGAACAACCCCCGCCTTCGACCGACAGGCGCAGGATCGCCGGCTTACCCTGTCGCGTGGCGATCGCCGCAACCCGCGCCGCGGCGGCGGGGGTCAGCGCGATATCATGAACGATCGTGGCCATGCAGGAGAGATAGGCGCTCGGAGCGCTCCCGGCAACGGCGCGGTTGACCGATCTCAGTCGGCGGATTCAGGCGTCGCCGGGCCGCCCGTCGCCACCGGCTTCACGATCGTGGGATTGGCGTGCGCCAGGGTGAAATAATCCGCGTTCTGCAGGAACGGCACCGGATTGACCGCCGCGCCGTCGATGCGGACCTCGTAATGGAGATGGGGGCCGGTGGAGCGCCCGGTCGAACCGATCAACCCGATCAACTGCCCGCGGTGGACGCGCGTATAGGGCGCGACCAGGATCTTGGACAAATGGCCATAGCGGGTCTGGATACCCTTGCCGTGATCGATCTCGACCAGGTTTCCGTATCCGCCCGCCCTGCCCGTGCGATCGACGAAACCGTCGGCGGTGGCATAGACCGGGGTGCCTACCGCGCCCTGGATATCGACGCCGGGATGGAAGGCGGCGGTGCCCCGGAACGGATCGGTGCGGACGCCGAAATTGCTGGTGAACGAGAGATGCTCGACCGGCTGGACCGAGGGGATGGCGATCGATCCCTGCTGCGCGTTGTCGAGCTTTTTCCAGGTGGTGAAGAGGGTGCGGAACTGCTGGTCGGCGCGGATGTCGGATGCCGCCGCGTCGGCGCCGTTGAGCGGCTCGTACGGGCCGCCCGCCGCCGGGGCCTTCACGTCGTTCCTGGCGGTTTCGACGTGGAGCGCGGGTGACGACCCGGCGATGGCCGATGGTGTGACGATGCTTTCCGCGTGCGCGGCGCCACCGACGCCGAGCGTGAGCACCGCGACACCCGCTGCCAGCACCTGCGCGGCGCCGGCCAGAGACGAGAAAGAAATCTGGTTCATGATGTTCCCGACGACCCGATGCGATCACCGAAAAACCGGATCCCGCCCCTTGAAATCCTCTCCTGGCCCCTCCAGTCGGATTTCGTGGGTTCTGTGTGTCCCGCGTTGCCGGGTGTGGGCAAGAGCAACGCGGCGTTTGCGCGGCGGGGCGGGTCGGCCACGCGGCGAGCCGTTGGTCAAGGCGCCTGCCGCCGGGAACTTTGTCGTCGAATCAATCGTCAGCGGGCCGATCTGACGGCATCCAGGACGGCCGCGACATGCCCGGCGACCTTCACCTTGCGCCAGTCGCGCACCAGCGTGCCCGCCGCGTCGAACATAAAGGTCGAGCGGTCGATGCCCATGTATTTGCGGCCATAGAGGCTCTTTTCGATCCACACGCCGAGCGCGCCCATCGCCGCCTTGTCCGCGTCGGTGGCGAGCGGGACGGTGAGATCGTATTTGGCGGCGAACTTGCCGTGTTTGGTCGGCGTATCGAGCGACACGCCGAGCAATTCGGCACCGGCGGCGCGAAAATCGGCGTAATGCGCGCTGAAATCCTGCGCCTCGCGGGTGCAGCCCGGCGTATCGTCCTTCGGATAGAAATACAGCACGAACGGCGCGCCCAGATAATCGCGCAGCGACAGCGGCGCCCCCGATGCGCCGGTCAACGTCACGTCGGGCAGGTCGATCTTGTCAGCATTCGCCATCGCTTGTCTCCTGCGTCACCTGAGCCAGATAGGCGGTCACGGCGTACCGCGTCACCTCGAGCGACGCCATAACCGCCGGCCAATCCTCCATTTCCAGCGCGCGCGCGATCAGCGCCCGCGTCGCGTCGCCCGGCGGCTCGGCATCGGGCGCGACCAGCCGCAGTGTCACCAGCAGCCGCGTGAGCACGTCGTGCGCCGCCGTCATCGCGGGCGGCGCCAGCCCGCCCGTCACCAACAGATCGATCGCCCGGCGCAGATGCGGATCGAACCCGGCATGGCGCGTCAATTGGGTGACGTGGACCGCAAACTCCAGATCGACCAGCCCGCCGGGCAGCAGCTTGGCGTCGAGCGGCCCCTTGGGCGGCTTGTGCGCCGCCATCTCGGCTCGCATCGCGGTGGCATCGGCAGCGACGTTTCGCGCGGGCCGGTTGCCGGCGAGAACGTCGTCGATCACCGCCTGCGTCGCGGCGCGCGCGGCGGAAGCGCCGAACACGCATCTCGCGCGGGTCAGCGCCATATGCTCCCACGCCCAGGCACTCTCCCGCTGATAGCGCGCGAATCCGTCGAGCGAGACGCTGAGCGGGCCTTGCGTCCCCGACGGGCGCAACCGCGTATCGATCTCGTACAGCGGGCCCGAAGCGGTCGCCACCGACAGCGCGACGGTGATGCGCTGTGCCAAGCGATTGTAATAATGCACCGCGCCGATCGGCTTCACGCCGTCCGATTCGGCCATGTGGTCGCCGGTGAAGACGTAGATCAGGTCGAGGTCGGAGGCATGGGTCAGCGCGCCGCCGCCCAGCCGCCCGAGCGCGAGGATCACCAGCTCGCTGCCCGGCACCCGTCCATGCGCCTGTTCGAACTCGGCGATCGTCGCATCGGCGAGCACGCCGATCGCGGCCTCAGCGACGCGCGCATAGCCCGCCGACACGTCGAGCGGATCGCTGACACCGGCGACGATCTGCACACCGAGCGCAAAGCGCTTTTCACCGACGAGGCGGCGGACATGATCGAGCCGGGCCTGATAATCACTCCGCTCCCCCATCTCGGCGATCAGGGCGGCGACGTCGCCGACCGGATCGAGCGCTGTCGCATCGACCAGCCCGTCGAACAGCGCCGGGCGCCGCGCGAGCGCATCGGCGAGCGTGGGCGCATGGCTGAGGATCGCGCCGAGCAACCGAGCGAGCGGCGGACGCGCCTCGATCAGGCGGAAGAAATTGATCGCGCTGGGCAGCCGCGACAGCATCAGGTCGAGCTTGACGATCGCGCCATGCGGATCGGGCGCCGCGCCCAGCGCATCGATCAGCCCCGGCAGTACTGCCTCCAACGCCTCGCGCGCGGCGGGGCTGCGCAGCGCGGGATACGCCCCGCCGCGCCAGCGTTCGATCATCTCGGCGGATTCATCCGGGTTGGCGAATCCGGCACCCGCCAACCGTTGGCCGAGCAGTGCGCGGTCACGCGACAACTGCTCGCCTTCCTCCGAATCGAGCGCGTCGTAGATCGCGCCCGTCGCCTCGACATGCGGGCGCAACAGATCGAGCAGCGCCGCGCCGTCCACCAGCCCGTGGAGGCGCGCGACGCCGTCGAGCGCGGGGCCGGCGGGCAACACATGCGTCTGGCGGTCGTCGATCATCTGGACGCGGTGCTCGATCGTGCGCAGCAATTCATAGGCCGCGCCGAGCGCGGT
>JALYTP010000076.1 GCA_030854225.1 Pseudomonadota bacterium | reverse complement strand
CCGACCGCATCTGGTTCATGGAAATGAACACCCGGTTGCAGGTCGAGCACCCGGTGACCGAGGAAATTACCGGGCAGGATCTGGTCGAATGGCAGCTGCGCGTCGCGAGCGGGGAGGCATTGCCCAAGCGGCAGGAGGAGCTGGCGATCGATGGCTGGGCGATGGAAGCGCGCCTGTATGCGGAGGACCCGGCGACGGGGTTCCTACCATCCACCGGCCTACTTGAAATTTACCGCGCTCAGTCGGAAGTTCGGGAAGACACGGGAGTTTCCGAGGGCGACGCGATTTCGCCATTCTACGACCCGATGATTGCAAAGCTTATCGCGCATGCCGATACGCGCATGGCAGCTATTGAACAGCTTAGCGATGCCTGCCACGCAACGGACATCTATCCTGTTAGAACGAACGCAGCATTCCTGCGGCGCGCGTTGGACGATGCCGATTTTCGTGCCGGTCGCTTCGGCACGGGTTTCATCGAACAAAAAGGTGAATCTCTAATTCCACCCGCCGAACCAAGGGAAACCGTGTTTCACGACGCGATCACAACACTGGCTGCGTACGAGCAAGAGAATCATTGGTTCTCAAACAACGGTGCCGAGCCGTTCGCGGCGCCATCGGGCCAACCGTGGCGAGACGTGACGGGCTTCCGGCTCAACCGGGAGCCGAACCGAACCATTCGCGCCATGAGGGCTGGTAAGGTTTTTGAGCGAAAATTGACGCCGGGATGGCAGAATCGTTTTCCTGTGTTCGCTGAGCCGGTGTCTGATGGTTTTGTAATCTGGGACGATGCGCAGAATTTTCTATTTCAGCCCGTCCGACACGATGGCGCCACCGCCGGCACCGCCGCCGACGGCGCGATCCTTTCCCCGATGCCGGGGCGGATCATCGCGGTCGAGGTTGCGGCGGGGGATGCCGTCACCAAGGGCCAGAAGCTCGTCACGCTGGAGGCGATGAAGATGGAGCATTCGCTCACCGCGCCGTTCGACGGCATCATCGCCGAACTCGATGCGGAGGCCGGCGGGCAGGTCAGCGAAGGCAAGATGCTGGCGCGCGTGGAGAAGGCAGGCTGATGCCCGGTAAATTCTACGACGAATGGCTGGTCTGCGAGCGCGTCGAGCACCCGCTGCGCCGCACGGTGACCGAGACCGACAACCTCCTGTGGTCGACGATGACGCACAACCCGCAGCCGCTGCACCTCGACGCCGAGGCGGCGCGCGCGAGCGAGTTCGGGCAGATCCTCGTCAACGGCACCTTCACCTTCAGCCTGATGGTGGGCCTCACCGTCGCCGAGACGACGATGGGCACGCTCGTCGCCAACCTCGGCTACGACAAATTGGTGATGCCCAAGCCGGTGTTCATCGGCGACACGCTCCACGCGACGAGCGAAGTGACCGAGCTGCGCGAGAGCAAGTCGCGCCCCGAGGCGGGGCTGGTGACGTGGAAACACCGCATGCTCAACCAGCGCGGTGAGGTGGTGTGCGAGTGTCTGCGGACGGCTTTGGTGCGGAAATCAGGATAGATGCACGAACTGGGTGAATTTCTAGCCGAAATGCTCAGCGCGATGCCGGGCGGTGAGCGCTTCGGTGGTTGGATCGCTGCCATCCTTTACCTCTTGATCATGTTCGCAACGATCGCCCTCGCATTCTGGTTGCTGGCCTAAACCGTAAAACTCTCCCCGCACCCGCATTCGCCCTTGGCGTTGGGGTTCTGGAACACGAAGCCGGCGGCGAAATCGTCTTCGACCCAGTCCATCGTCGAGCCGACCAGATACAGGATCGATCCGCCATCGACGTAGAGCGTCCCGCCCGGTGTCTCGATCTTCTCGTCGAACGGCCCCTTATTGATCTGGGCATCGGTGACGTAATCGACAGAATAGGCCAGCCCCGAACACCCGCGCTTCGGCGTCGAGAGCTTGACGCCGATCGCCCCCTCCGGAGCGCGCGCCATCAGCTCGGCGATCCGCGCGTTGGCAGATTCGGTAAGGATGAGAGCAGCAGGCCGCTGCCGAAGGGTCATCGCCACTATCGTCTTCCTTCCTCGATCAAAGTAATACTTTGATCGAAATGCTCAAAGCATCCCCAACTCTAAGCGCGCCTCGTCGGACATCTTGGCCGGATCCCAGGGCGGATCCCACACCAGATTGACGTCGGCGAGCGCGATGCCCGGCACCGAGCCGACGCGCAGCTCGACCTCGGCGGGCATCGATTCCGCGACCGGGCAGTGCGGCGTGGTCAGCGTCATGGTGACGGCGGCATGGCCCTCGTCGGTCACCTCGACGCCGTAGATCAGCCCGAGCTCGTAGATGTTGACCGGGATTTCGGGATCGTAGATTTCCTTCAGCGCCTCGATCACCGCCGCCTGCAACGCGCCGCCCGCGCCGCACGCCGGATCGGCCTCTGGCTTCTTGGCGAGGAAGCCCTCGAGATAATCGCGCTTGCGCCCGAACGTGTCGCCAACCGATTCCGGCGCGTTTTGGACGCGCGCCTTCGGCGGGGCCTGGACCGAGTCCACCTCTTCGACCACGATTTTACGTTCCTCGTTCATCCGAAAATCTTCCTCACCCGCTCGATCCCCGCAACCAGCGCATCGACATCCGCCGCGCCGTTATACACCCCGAAGCTCGCCCGCGCCGTCGCCGGCACGCCGAGCGCGTCCATCAGCGGCTGCGCGCAGTGATGCCCGGCGCGGATCGCGACCTCTGCCTCATCCAAGATGGTGGCGACGTCGTGCGGATGCACCCCCTCGACCGCGAAACTGACGATGCCGGCGCTGTCCTCCGGCCCGAACAGCCGCACCGAGTTGATCTGCGCCAGCGCCGCGCGCGTCTTCGCGACCAGCGCGGTTTCGTGCGCGTGGATGCGTTCCAGCCCGATACTTTCAACATAATCGATCGCCGCGTGCAGCCCGAGCGCGCCGACGATATGCGGCGTCCCCGCCTCGAACCGGCCCGGCGGCGGGGCGTAGGTCGTGCGCGCGAAGGTCACGCGGTCGATCATCGACCCGCCGCCCTGATACGGCGGCATCGCCGCGAGCAGTTCGGCGCGGCCCCACAGCACGCCGATCCCGGTCGGGCCGTAGAGTTTGTGCCCGGAAAAAACGTAGAAATCGCAGCCGATCGCCGCGACATCGACCGGCATGCGCGGCACCGCCTGGCACCCGTCGAGCAGGATCTTCGCGCCGACCGAATGCGCGAGTCCCGTCGCGCGCTTGGCATCGAGCACCGAGCCGAGCACGTTCGAGACATGCGCCAGCGCGACGAGCTTGTGCGCGGGCGTGATCATCGCCGCCATCGCGTCGAGGTCGATCCGGTGATCGGCGGTCAGCGGCACCACGTCGATCTGCGCGCCGACGCGCTCGGCGACCATCTGCCACGGCACGATGTTGGAATGATGCTCGAGCGTCGAGAGCAGGATGCGGTCACCCGCCTTCAGCTGCTCGCCCGCCCAGCACTGCGCGACGAGATTGATCGCCTCGGTCGCGCCGCGCACGAAGACGCATTCGTCTGGCTGGCCACCGATGAAGCGCGCGACCCGCTTGCGCGCGACCTCATAAGCGAGCGTCATGTCGGCGGAGCGCTGGTATACGCCCCGGTGCACCGTGGCATACGTCTCGCCATAGGCGCGCGCGATCGCGTCGACGACGGGCTGCGGCTTCTGCGCGGTGGCGGCGGTATCGAGATACGCCCAGCCCGCCGGGATTGCGGGGAAATCGGCGAGGACATCGAGCGGCGCCGCATTCCCTCTCCCATCGGGAGAGGGAGGGAGCGGCGAAGCCGCGGAAGGATGAGGGCGAACGGCGGTACTCACTCGTCACCCTCACCCTTCCCATCGCTTCGCGACGGGCCCCTTCCCTTTCCCAAGGGGAGAGGGAGGCTCAACATCCGCTCCAGCGCCGCCTGCGCCGCCGCCTCGACCCGCGCCCGCTCGCCCGCGTCCGCAATCCCCTCGAACACCGATCCGATGAACCCGCGCAGCAACAGCGCCTTGGCGTCGGCGGGCGTGATGCCACGGCTCTCGAGGTAGAACAGCGCCCCCGCATCCAGCTCGCCCACCGTCGCGCCGTGCGCGCATTTCACGTCGTCGGCGAAAATCTCCAGTTCGGGCTTGGCGTTAGCGGTCGCGGTGCGGGTCAGCAGCATCGCCTTCACCGATTGCGACGCGTCGGTCTTCTGCGCGCCCCGCGCCACCGCCACCTTGCCGAGATAGCTCCCGGTCGCCTTGCCGCCGAGCACCGATCGCACGATCTGGTTGCTGGTCGCGTTCGGTTCGATATGGTTCAGCGTGGTGACGATCTCGAGCGTCTGCTCGCCCCCGCCGATGATCGCCGCGCCGAGTTCGAAATGCCCGCCCTCATGGCACGTCACGTCGATGCTCACCCGCCCGAGCGACCCGCCGATGTTGAGCACATGCACCGTCGCGGTCGCGCGCTCGTGCAGCACGACGCGGAAATCGCGGATCGCCACCATATCGAGCGCGGCGTCCTGCACGATCACGCGCGCCACGCTCTCGCCCGCCGCGACCTCGATCAGTTCGGGCGCGGGCACCGGCCAAACCGAGGCGACCGCCGCCAGATCGCTGTACCGCCACGCCTCGTCGCGGCGGGTGGGAAGAACCGCGACGTCCATCACGCCGCCGCCGCTCCATAGCCTTCGCGCTCCAGCTCGGCCGCCAGTTCGCGGCCGCCCGAGCGCTCGATCCGCCCGTCGCGCAGGACGTGGACGAAATCGGGCTCCACATAATCCAGCAGCCGCTCGTAATGCGTGATCAGCACCACCGACTTGTCGGCGCTGCGCATGATGCGGTTGATGCCGTCGCCGACCACGCGCAGCGCGTCGATGTCGAGCCCGCTGTCGGTCTCGTCGAGGATCGCCAGCTTCGGCGCGATGATCCCCATCTGCACCATCTCGTTGCGCTTCTTCTCGCCGCCCGAAAAGCCGACATTGACCGGGCGCTTGAGCATCTCGGCATCCATCGACAGGAGCGCCGCCTGTTCGCGCGCGAGCTTGAGGAATTCGCCCCCCGACAACGGCTTATCGCCGCGACGCCCGCGCTGCGCATTGAGCGCCTCACGCAGGAACTGGACGTTCGACACGCCCGGAATCTCGACCGGATATTGGAAACCGAGAAACAGACCGGCGGCGGCGCGCTCGTGCGGGGCCATGGCGAGCAGGTTCACACCGTCGAACGTCATGTTGCCATCGGTCACTTCGTAACCCGGCCGCCCGCCGAGCACATAGCCCAGCGTCGATTTGCCCGCCCCGTTCGGCCCCATGATCGCATGAACCTCGCCCGCATTGACGGTGAGCGAGAGGCCCTTGAGGATGTGCTTGCCGTCGATTTCGGCGTGGAGATTATCGATTGTCAGCATCGGCCTTACCTTGTTGCGGTCGCGGGTCGGTGGGATAAAGCGTGGTCGGTTCCCGCACCGCGCGGAAGATGGCCCACAACACGGCAAAGATCGCGACGACGGCCACATAGATCACAAGGGCCAGGCCGATAATCGCCCCCGGCCCACCGCCGGACGCCCCCGTCCCGATGATCGGGATGGGGAGTACCGCCAGCACGCCGACGACCGGAAACTCGATCCAGAAGCGTTTGCGCGTCACCGGCGTGCGCGCGACGATGATCGCCGCGATCCACAACCACGGCATCCCGATGAGCAGAATGGCGATGACGAAACCCCACATCTGCTTACCTCACGCTTGCCGGCGCGTTGGCAGGCCGCCCGCCGAACACATCGCCGAGCGTCGACTTGCCCGCGCCGCTCGGCCCGATGATCGCATGTACCTCGCCCGCGTTCACGGTGAGCGAAAGCTCTTTGAGGATTTCCTTGCCGTCGATTTCAGCGTGGAGATTATTGATTTGGAGCATTTCAGGCAGCCGCTCCACGAACGGTTATTTGCTGAAGAATTTTGTGTCCAATGTTGGACACATGATGATAAACCTCCGTCACTTCGAACGAAGCTCTTGTGCCGTGAACGTAGTTACATTCAACAATCTCGCCAACACGCGGAATGATAGAAAGGCCATCCATCTCAAGACGCTTCTTTTCGCCATTGATGTCAATTTCAAACGCCACTCTTAAATCGTCGGTGCCCAACGTCATCCCACACTTCCTTCCAAACTGATCCCCAGCAGCTTCTGCGCCTCGACCGCAAACTCCATCGGCAGTTGCTGGAGCACTTCCTTCGCAAAGCCGTTGACGATCAGCGCCACCGCAGCCTCCTGGTCCAGCCCGCGCTGCATCGCGTAGAACATCTGGTCGTCGCTGATCTTGCTGGTCGTCGCCTCATGCTCGATCTGCGCGCTAGGATTACGCACCTCGATATAGGGCACGGTATGCGCGCCGCACTGGTCGCCGAGCAGCAGCGAGTCGCACTGGGTGAAGTTGCGCACGCCCTCCGCGCCCGGCGCGACGCGCACCAGCCCGCGATAGGTGTTGCCCGATCGCCCCGCCGAAATCCCCTTCGACACGATGGTCGATCGGCTGCCCTTGCCGTTGTGGATCATCTTGGTGCCGGTATCGGCCTGCTGGCGGTTGTTGGTCACCGCGACCGAATAGAATTCGCCGACGCTGTTTTCGCCGTTCAGCACGCAGGACGGATATTTCCAGGTGATCGCGCTGCCAGTCTCGACCTGCGTCCAGCTGACCTTGCTGTTCTTGCCCTGGCAGAGCGCGCGCTTGGTGACGAAATTGTAGATCCCGCCCTTGCCGTCCGCGTCGCCGGGA
>JALYTP010000075.1 GCA_030854225.1 Pseudomonadota bacterium | reverse complement strand
GGGTGTCCACAACCACAGGAGCTCCACCCATCCGTCCTCCCATGACCCGCCAGGCGCCGGCAATGAACGGCCCTCGCTTCAATGAATTCATCCAGAGCCAGAAGGTCCGCGTGATCGATCACGAGGGCGAAAACCTCGGCGTCATGTACACCAAGGAAGCGATGGAGCAGGCCAAGGAGCTGGGGCTCGATCTGGTCGAGGTATCGCCCAACGCCGATCCGCCGGTCGCCAAGTTCCTTGATGTCGGCAAATTCAAGTACGAGGCGCAGAAAAAGGCCAACCTCGCGCGCAAGAGCCAGAAGACGCAGGAGATCAAGGAGATCAAGATGCGTCCCAACATCGACGACCACGATTACGACACCAAGATGAAAAAGGTGAACGAATTCATCGGCGAGGGCGACAAGGTGAAAGTTACCCTGCGCTTCCGCGGGCGCGAGCTGAGCCACGGCCAGCTCGGCATGGCGCTGCTCCAACGCGTCCAGACCGACGTTGCGGAGGTGGCCAAGATCGAGGCTTATCCGCGCATGGAAGGCCGCCAGATGCTGATGGTGCTGGCGCCGAAGTGAAATAGCACGGCTATTTCACGCCTCGTCCGCGCCACGGCCGACGGTGGCGTTAGCCTACCGGTCGACGGCGCGGATTACTCCGCGCCGTCACGCCAACTGGCAACAACCCGCGAACCTGTCACGCCGCACCCGTCGCCGGCTCCCACAATTCGACGGCATTGCCTTCGGGATCATGGATCCGCGCGAACCGGCCGACTGCCGGGTCGTTCCACTCGGGCTTGGTGATGACAGCGATGCCCGCGACGGACAGGTGGGCGATCAGCCCGTCGATATCGGAAACGCGCAGGTTGAGCATGAATTGCTTGTCCGCCGCGAAATAGTCCGTGTCGCCCGCGAACGGCGCGAACACCACCGGGCCACCTCTCGTCTGCCACGACCACGGATCTGGCGTCGCGGTTTGATCGGCGACGCACCCGGCGCCCACCCCGAGATGCTCGCGATACCAGGCCGATAGCGCGTCCGGATCACGCGACCGGAAGAACACCCCGCCTATTCCCAGCACTGGCATCACTCGTTTCCCTTCGATCAGGCGGTGTCACGGCTCGGCACGCCCGCCGCCGCGTCGAGCAGGCGTTTCTCGATCGTCTTGAGCCGCCCGGCATTGGCGAGCTTCTCGCCCGTCAGGTCGGTCAGGTAGAAGGTATCCACCGCGCGCTCGCCATAGGTAGCGACGTGCGCCGAATGGATCGTCACGCGCGACTGGAACAGCCCGTGCGCCAGCTGATGGAGCAAGGCGGGGCGATCGCGCGCATTTACCTCGATCACGGTGAAGCGGTTCGACGCGCGGTTGTCGATCAGCACGTTGGGTTCGATTGCGAACGCCTCGGCGCGCGGGCGGGCGAGGGGCCGGGCCATCAGCCGGTCGGCGAGCTTGCCGCGATTGGCCAGCGCATCCTCGATCGCCTGTTTCAGCCGGCCGAGCTGGCCGAAATCGTCGAACGGGCGCCCGAGCGGATCCTGGACGAGGAAATTGTCGAGCGCCATGCCGTCGCGCGTGGTGTGGATGCGCGCGTCGATGATGTTGCCGCCCGCGACGTTGATCGCGCCGGCAATGCGGTAGAACAGCCCGGGATGGTCGGCGGCGTAGATCGTCACCAGTGTCGCGCCGCGCTCGGGATAGACCTGCGCCGCGATCGAGAGCGGCGCCGGTCCCGCGCTGTCGATCAGGCGCGCATTCTGCCCCAGCACGTCATCCGGTTCGGCCACCCAATAGGATTCGGGCAGGCGCTTCACCAGCGCGCCGAAGCGACGATCGTCCCAGCCCAGCACGGCTTGCAGATCGGCCTGTTTCACCGCGATGCGCTCGACGCGACCCTTTTGCTTGTGACCTAACCGCAGCACTTCCTCGGCGGATTCGTATAAATCGGTCAGCAACTGGCGTTTCCAGCCGTTCCACACACCCGGCCCGACGGCGCGGATATCGACCACGGTCAACACCAGGAGCAGACGCAGGCGTTCGGGGCTCTGCACGGCTTCGGCGAAATCGAGGATCGTCTTGAAATCGGTCAGGTCGCGCTTGAATGCGGTCGCCGACATCAAGAGGTGCCAGCGCACCAGCCATGCGACCGTCTCCGTCTCCGCCGCGCTGAGCCCGAACCGGGGGCACAGCCGCAGTGCCACCTCGGCGCCGAGCACCGAATGATCCCCGACGCGCCCCTTGGCGATATCGTGCAGCAGCACCGCGACATACAGCGCGCGGCGCGACACGATCTGCTTCATGATTCCCGCCGACAACGGATGATCGGCCTCGAGGTCGCCCTTCTCGATCCGCGCGAGCAGCCCGATCGCGCGGATCGTATGTTCGTCGACGGTGTAATGGTGATACATGTCGAACTGCATCTGCGCGACGACGCGGCCGAAATCGGGCACGAAGCGGCCGAACACCCCCGCCTCGTTCATCCAGCGCAGCACCGTTTCGGGATCGCGCGGCGAGCTCAGCACATCGAGGAACAGCGCGTTCGCGGTCGGGTCTCGGCGGATATCGTCGACGAGCTTGGCATCGCGCGCCGCGGCGCGCATCGCCAGCGGGTGAATCTCCAGGTGATGCTTGTCCGCCAGCGCGAAGAGATCGAGCAGCCGCACCGGACCTTTGCGAAAGAAATCGTCCGCCGGGATCGCCAGCCGCCCGCGATCGAGCACGAAACCGTGCAGGCGGCGCGGCGAGCGGCGCAGCGTCGGCAACCCGAACCGCCGCCCGCGCGCGGCGAACTTCTCATCGAGGTGCGCCAGGAACACCCCGGTCAGGTCTCCCACCGCCTTGGCCTGCAGGAAATAGAATTGCATGAAGCGCTCGACCCGCGATTTGCCGGGGCGGTCGGCAAAGCGCATCCGGTCGGCGATTTCGCGTTGCAAGTCGAACGTCAGCCGGTCCTCGGCGCGCCCGGCGATGCTGTGGAGGTGGCACCGCACCGCCCACAGGAAATCGTCCGCGCGGTGGAACTGGCGGTATTCGGCCGGGGTCAGCAGCCCGGCATCAACCAGCTCGGCGGCGCGGCGGACGTTATAGGCGTCCTTGCCAATCCAGAAGAGGGTGTGGAGATCGCGCAGGCCGCCCTTGCCCTCCTTCACATTGGGTTCCACGACATAGCGGCTGTCGCCCATCTTGACGTGGCGGGCGTCGCGCTCGACCAGCTTGTCGGCGATGAAGGCGCGCGCCGTGCCGGCCTGCACTTCCTTGAGGAACCGCGCCGCCGCCTCGTCGTACAGCGGCTGGTCGCCCCACACATAGCGCGCCTCGAGCAAGGCGGTGCGGATCGTGATGTCGCTCTTCGCCTGGCGCACCATCTCGTCGAGCGAGCGTGACGAATGGCCGACCTTCAACCCCAGGTCCCACAGCGCGTACAGCATCGATTCGATGATCTGCTCGCTCCACGCGGTCTGCTTCCACGGTGTCAGGAAGCCGATATCGACATCCGAAAATGGCGCCATCTCGCCGCGCCCGTATCCGCCGACCGCAATCAGCGTCAGCCGTTCCGCCGAGGTCGGGTTGCTGAGCGGATAGAGGCGCTGGGTCGCCAGATCGAACAGCAGCCGCAGGATCTGGTCGATCAGGAACGCCTGCGCGCGCGCCGCGTCCAGCCCGCGCGACGGATGCTCGATCAACCGCCGCGCGATCTCCGCGCGGCCGGCGTCGAGCGCGATCTTCAACTGCTCGGTCGCGGCGCGGCGCAATGTCGCAGGATCGTTCCCCGCCATCTCGCCCAGCGCGTCGGCGATCGCGCGCCGATCGATGATCGCGCGGCGCTGGGGCAGATGATCGAACAGCGTGGACATCCCCCGATGAATAGAGCGCGGGTGCGCCAGCGTCACCCCCGCCCCGATCGTCATGCCGGTAACCCATGTCAGGCACGGTTCAGGTGCGCCGGGGCACGATCCATGCTAGCCGTGACGACCCCGCAACGATTTTCGGCAACGAAACGCGGCGCGGCACGTTCGATCGGTCAGCGTATCAGTATCAGGAGGGAATGATGTCCAGATTTACCAAATTGACCATGGCGGCCGCCGCGATGGCGATCGTCGCCGGCGCCACCCCGTCATTCGCACAGAGCCGCGCCGACGATGCGCGGTTCCAGCAGGCGCAGGATCGCTTTTCGCGCGAACTGTCGATCTATCAACAGGAATTCAGCCGCTATCAGCAATCGCGCTCGAGCTATCGCGGTGGTTACGATGCGCCCCCGCCGCCATCGAACGGCTATTACAGCAGCGAGCGGGACGAGAATGGTTACGATCCGTCGCGTTATTATCGTTCCGGTGGGGATGAGCGTGTGCTCGGCCCCAATGACCGCGTCTATGCCGGCACCGACGGGCGCTATTACTGCAAGCGCAGCGATGGCACGACCGGGCTGATCCTCGGCGCGGGCGCGGGCGGTGTGCTCGGCAACGTGATCGACGGCGGACATTCGCGCGTGGTCGGCACGCTGCTCGGCGCGGCGGTCGGCGCGGTCGCTGGCAAGGCGATCGACCAGAGCAACAGCCAGGTGCGCTGCCGCTGATCCCCGGATCGGTTTGAAGGACGAGGGCGGTCGCGGGCAATGCCTCCGACCGCCCTTTTTCGTCGCCAAGGTTGTGGGAATCGACGCGCCGTAATGTCGGCTGACGCGCGAGCGGCAGCCTCCGAACCGCACCGGGCCGCCCGAAAGTTCCGAACGTTCCGGGAAAACGACAAAGGCGCGGCACCTGGCCGATACAGCGAACCCTGACGACCCGACCGACAAGTTCAAAGAGCGCCTATGCCGAAGCAGCGTATCGGACACCGTGACATGGATCGGGTGTTGTAGGACAGCGAAAACGGCCAGGCTTGGCGGTGAGCACTCGATCCGCTTCACGCAAGCGGACGATACGCCGGACGCCGGGGTGCTGCGACGGCACCATCCCGCGCTAACGTCGGACCCCCGCCATCGCGATCCCGGCCGTCATGACGACTGCCCCGCCGGCACGCTGAGACCATTTCCTCACACCGGGGCGGCGGATCAACCCCGACGCCGTCGAGGCGGTAAGCGCGTAGAGCGTATCGGTCGCCCCGGCGATCAGCGTGAAGGTGGCGACCAGGATCGCGGCCTGGGCCAGATAGGATTGATCCGGGCGAATGAATTGCGCGGCGAAAGCCACGAAGAACAAGATTGTTTTGGGATGGAACGTGCCGACAGCGACGTTGGTCATGAACGCCGCACGGGCGCTGATCGGGCGGCTCGTCGCCCTCACTTCCACACGGTCGGTGCTCTTGATGACGGCGATCAAGCCAATCACCACGAGGTATATCGCGCCGATCCATTTCAGGACCGAGAACGCGATCGCCGACGATCCCAGGATAGCGCCAGCGCCTGCAAGCGATACCGACATCGCCGTCGCATTTCCGACCGCCATCCCGGCAACGGAGGCAAGGGCCGTTTTCCGGCCGGAGCTGAACGCGAAGCCGACGATGCTCGCTACGCCGGGGCCGGGAATAATCCCCATCACGAGGGAGGCGGCCGCAAACGCGAGCCACAGGCGCACATCCATCATCCCGCTCCTCTTCTCCGTCTCGACATAGTAAACAATGGCACCGTGGCGGGATCAAGGGCGGTGAGCGGCGCAATATCACTTTCGCCTGCAACAGCGGCATACCTCAGACGCGACCAATCCTACCCCTCCCGCGCCAGTGCCTTCAGCCGGTACAGAACGTCCAGCGCCTCGCGCGGGGCGAGGGCGTCCACGTCGAGCCGCTCGACTTCCGCCCGGATCGCATCGCATTTCTCTTCCTCCGCCTCCACGGCGGCGGCGAACAGCGGCAGATCGTCCAGACCGGCGGCAAGCCCGCCCGTCTTCGCGCGCCCGGCCTCCAGTTTCGCGAGGACCGATTTGGCGCGCGCGACCGCCGCCGGCGGCATCCCGGCGAGACGCGCGACGGCGATGCCGTAGCTGCGGTCCGCCGGGCCGTCCGTCACCTCATGCAGCAAGACCAGATCGCCCTTCCACTCGCGCGCGCGGACGTGGTGGAGAGTGAGCGCATCGCAGCGTTCGGCAAGCCGCGTCAGTTCGTGATAATGCGTCGCGAACAGGCAGCGGCAGCGATTGTCCTCGTGGATCGCCTCGACCACCGCCCAGGCGATGGCGAGGCCGTCATAGGTCGACGTGCCGCGCCCGACCTCGTCGAGGATGACGAAGCTGTCGGGCGTCGCCTGCGCCAGGATCGCGGCGGTCTCGACCATCTCGACCATGAAGGTCGATCGCCCGCGCGCGAGATTGTCCGACGCGCCGACGCGGCTGAACAGGCGGTCGACGAGGCCGATCGTCGCGCGTGCGGCCGGGACGAAGCTGCCGGCCTGCGCGAGGACGGCGATCAGCGCATTCTGGCGCAGGAAGGTCGATTTGCCGCCCATGTTGGGGCCGGTGACGAGCCACAGTCGGGAGTCAGGGGAGAGCGCGAGGTTGTTGGAGACGAAACGCTCGCCGGATCTGACGAGCGCGGCCTCGACCACCGGATGGCGCCCGCCCTCGATCTCGAAGCAGGCGTGATCGGCGAGCACCGGGCGCACCCAGCCGCCCTCGATCGCGCGCTCGGCAAGCGCGGCGGCGACATCGAGCCGCGCGAGCGCGTCGGCGGTGGCGGCGACCTCCTCGCGGCGGTCGAGCGCGGCGGCGGTGAGGTCTTCGAGATGCGCGGCTTCGGCGGCGAGCGCGTGGGCGCCGGCCTGCGACACTTTCACCGCGACC
>JALYTP010000396.1 GCA_030854225.1 Pseudomonadota bacterium | reverse complement strand
GGCCCCCGCCACAATGTCACGGCCTCGCCGCCGCCCGTCAGCAGCCGCATCCCGGCGGCCGCATCGGCGTCGAACAGCAGGCGGAACAGTCGCGGCATGCGTTCGAGGCGCTGCTTGCGATCGGGAAAGATGAAGGCCATCGCGGGATCGTCGGCGAACGCCCGCGCCAGCATCGCCGAAACGGCATCGCGGTCCCGGTTACCCGCTAACCGAACAGCGCAGCTCGTCGCGTCCGATCCGCTCACGCGGCGCCGGCGCCCGCCTTGTCTTTCTTGGCATAGACGCGAATCGGTTCCTTGCGGCCCTCGATCACGTCGCCGTCGATCATCACCTCATCGACCGAATCCATCCCCGGCAGATCGAACATCGTGTCGAGCAGGATGCCCTCCAGGATCGAGCGAAGCCCACGCGCGCCGGTCTTGCGGTCGATCGCCTTCTTGGCGACCGTCACCAGCGCGTCCTCGGTGAAGCTGAGCTTCACGTCCTCCATGTCGAACAGCTTCTGATACTGTTTGACCAGCGCGTTCTTCGGCTCGGTCAGAATGGTGACGAGCGCCGGAATGTCGAGATCCTCGAGCGTCGCGATCACCGGAAGGCGGCCGACGAATTCGGGAATCAGGCCGAACTTGAGCAGATCCTCGGGCTCGACCGACTTGAGCGTTTCGCCGGTGCGGCGTTCCTCGGGTGCGGCGACATAGGCGCCGAAACCGATCGACTTGCCCTGCAAACGGTCCCCGATGATCTTTTCGAGGCCGGAAAACGCCCCACCGCAGATGAACAGGATGTTGGTCGTGTCGACCTGCAGGAATTCCTGCTGCGGATGCTTGCGACCGCCCTGCGGCGGTACGCTCGCGGTGGTGCCCTCCATCAGCTTGAGCAACGCCTGCTGCACACCCTCACCCGACACGTCGCGCGTGATCGAGGGGTTCTCCGCCTTGCGCGAAATCTTGTCGATCTCGTCGATATAGACGATCCCGCGCTGCGCCCGCTCGACGTTGTAGTCCGAAGCCTGGAGCAGTTTGAGGATGATGTTCTCGACATCCTCGCCGACATAACCCGCCTCGGTCAGCGTCGTCGCATCGGCCATCGTGAACGGCACGTCGAGAATCCGCGCCAGCGTCTGCGCGAGCAACGTCTTGCCGCACCCGGTCGGGCCGACCAGCAGGATGTTCGACTTGGCGAGTTCGACGTCGGCGCCCTTGGCACCGTAATTCAGCCGCTTGTAATGGTTGTGCACCGCGACCGACAGCACCCGTTTGGCGCGGCGCTGGCCGATCACGTAATCGTCGAGCACGTCGCAGATTTCTTGCGGCGTCGGCACGCCGCCGTCCTTCTTCGAGACAAGCGCGGACTTCGTCTCCTCCCGGATGATGTCGTTGCACAGCTCGACGCACTCGTCGCAGATGAACACCGTCGGGCCGGCGATGAGCTTCCTCACCTCGTGCTGCGACTTCCCGCAGAACGAGCAGTACAGCGTACTCTTGGAATCGCCGCCGCTGAGCTTCGTCATTCAATCACCTTTCGCGCCAACAAACGAGCGCACGTGGAGGCGGCCATGATAGACCGCCCCCCCTCACTTCGACAATCGCCAAAATCACCTTCGTCGCGCGCGGCGTGACCACCGCGCCACACCGCCGGTTCACACAGCGGAGGGCAGGATCGGCGGCACCGGATCCTCGGAGAGCGCCGGGCGCTTGTCGAACACCTCGTCGATCAGCCCGAATTCCTGCGCCTCGCTCGCCGAGAGGAACTTGTCGCGGTCCATCGCGCGTTCGATCTCGTCGAGCGGCTTGCCGGTATATTTGGCGTAAAGCACGTTGAGATCGTGGCGCATGCGCAAGATCTCGCGCGCCTGGATCTCGATGTCCGCCGCCATGCCCTGCGCCCCGCCCGACGGCTGATGGATCATGATCCGGCTGTTGGCCAGCGCGACGCGCATCCCCTTCTCGCCCGCCGCCAGCAGGAAGCTGCCCATCGACGCCGCCTGCCCGATGCACACCGTGCCAACGCGCGGGCGGATATACTGCATCGTATCGTGGATCGACATGCCCGCCGTGACGACCCCGCCCGGCGAGTTGATGTACATGTAGATA
>JALYTP010000395.1 GCA_030854225.1 Pseudomonadota bacterium | reverse complement strand
TTCTTTACCGTCGCGATGATCTTGTCGGCGGAGACGAGCGCCAGCTTTTCGAGATTGGCGGCGTAAGGCATCGGGACGTCCTCGTTATTGACGCGCAGCACCGGCGCGTCGAGATCGTCGAACCCTCCCTCCATCACGAACGCGGAGACTTCGGACGCGATCGAGCACGTCGGCCAGCCTTCCTCGACCACCACGATCCGGTTGGTCTTCGCCAGCGACTTGAGCACCGTCGCCTTGTCGAGCGGCCGCAGCGTGCGCAGGTCGATCACCTCGGCATCGATGCCTTCCTCGGCCAACTTGTCGGCTGCTTCCAGGCTTAGCCCAACGCCGATCGAATAGCTGACGAGCGTGACGTCCTTGCCTTCGCGCATCACCCGCGCCTTGCCGATCGGCAACACCCATTCCTCGATCTGCGGCACCTCGAACGAGCGGCCGTAGAGCAGCTCGTTTTCGAGGAAGACGACCGGATCCTCGGTGCGGATCGCCGCCTTGAGCAGGCCCTTGGCATCCGCCGCGTCATACGGCGCGATCACGATCAGCCCCGGCACGCTGGCGTACCACGGCGCGTAATTCTGCGAATGCTGCGCGCCGACGCGGCTGGCGGCGCCGTTCGGACCGCGAAACACGATCGGGCAGCGCATCTGCCCGCCGGACATGTAATTGGTCTTGGCCGCCGAATTGATGATGTGGTCGATCGCCTGCATCGCGAAGTTGAAGGTCATGAACTCGACGATCGGGCGCAGGCCGCCCATCGCCGCGCCAGTGCCGACGCCCGCAAAGCCATATTCGGTGATCGGCGTATCGATCACGCGCTTGTCGCCGAACTCGTCGAGCAACCCCTGCGTCACCTTGTACGCGCCCTGATATTGCGCGACTTCCTCGCCCATCACGAACACGCGCTCGTCGCGGCGCATTTCCTCGGCCATCGCATCGCGGAGCGCCTCGCGCAGCGTGACCTTCACCATCTCGGTGCCCGCAGGGACTGCGGGATCGGCGACCTCGGCGTCGTGCTTGGCCGCCTCGAACATCTGGCGCGCACCGGTTTCCACCAGATGCGGTTCGGGCGCGCCGGATTCAGCGGCCTGTTCCTTTACCTCGGGCTGTTCGGCCTTGGTTTCGGGCTCGGGCTTCGGCTCGTCCTTGGCGGGTGCTCCCGACGCCTCCTCACCCTCGGCATCGAGCGTCGCGATGACGGTGCCGACCTTCACATTGTCGGTTCCCTCGGCGACCAGGATCTTCCCGATCGTCCCCTCGTCGACCGCCTCGAACTCCATCGTCGCCTTGTCGGTCTCGATCTCGGCCATGATGTCGCCGGACTTCACCGTGTCGCCTTCCTTGACGAGCCACTTGGCGAGCGTGCCCTCTTCCATCGTGGGCGACAGCGCCGGCATCTTGATCTCGATCGGCATCAGTACGACTCCACCAGCACGTCGGTATACAGTTCGCCGGCTTCCGGTTCGGGGGTCTGTTCGGCGAAGTCCGCCGCCTCGTTGACCTGCTTGCGGATGTCGGCGTCCGCCGCTTTCAACTCGCTTTCCGTGACCCCCAACCCCTCAAGCAACTTCCGCGCATGTTCGATCGGATCGGATTTGTCGCGCACCGCCTGCACTTCGTCGCGCGAGCGGTATTTGGCCGGGTCGGACATCGAATGGCCGCGGTAGCGATAGGTCTTCATCTCGAGGATCAGCGGTCCCTTGCCCGCGCGCACCCATGCCAGCGCTTCCTCGGCCGCGCCGCGACAGGCGAGCACATCCATGCCATCGACCTGGATGCCGGGAATGCGGAACGATTCCCCCCGGCGATACAATTGATCCTCGGCCGAGGCGCGGTTGACGCTGGTGCCCATCGCGTACTGGTTGTTCTCGATCACGTAGATGATCGGCAGCTTCCACAATTCGGCCATGTTGAACGATTCGTAGACCTGGCCCTGGTTCGCCGCGCCGTCGCCGAAATAGGCGAGCGTGACGCCGCCGTCCGCGCTGTATTTGTGGCTGAAGGCCAGGCCCGTGCCGAGCGACACCTGCGCGCCGACGATGCCGTGCCCGCCGTAGAATTTATGCTCGACGCTGAACATGTGCATCGAGCCGCCCTTGCCC
>JALYTP010000394.1 GCA_030854225.1 Pseudomonadota bacterium | reverse complement strand
CCACCACCAACATCCCGATCTCGCCACCTGAGAATACCCAGGCCGCTGTCTAAACCATCGAAATGAGGGGTCCCTGTTGGACGCCGATCACCCCGCCAAGGGGGTCCTTTTTGCACGCCGATCCACAACCAGGCATCATCGGCAGCACTGGCTGCTCGCGGTCGAGCGCCTGGATCTCGATGGTTGGTCTCCATACGATTTCCAAAGTTGAACGGGACCTCCCCGCCGGAAGCCGATACCTGCCTACGCCAACGTCCGGCGCCTTAAGCAAACGAATGCGCAAGGAAGTCATTTTGACGTTTACAAAAACCTAGGCTTGTTTGTCGAGATACGACCAACTGTGGTCACAAATGTAATATGCGCCCGCTATCACTATACCCCGCTGGCGGAGCGCGGGGTCAGGCGAGCGCGCCGGTCGCCTTGCCGGCCGCCTCGAACATGGCGAGTACGGCCTTGATCTGCTCGGGCGTATGCTCGGCGCACAAGGAGCAGCGAAGCAGATACGTGCCGGCTGGGGTCGCCGGCGGCCGCGCCATGTTGACGTATAGCCCGCCTTCCAGCAGCGCCTGCCACATCGCCACCGCCTGCTCCTGATCGTCGAGGATCACCGCGATGATCGCGCTGTCCGGCGTCTCGGTGCCCAGCCTGAAGCCGAGCGCCTTCAGGCCGCCGTGGAGCGCGCGCGCATTCTCCCACAGATGCTGGCGTTTGTTATGCGCGAACCGGAGCTTGCGGATCGACGCGGCGGCCGTCGCGACGACCGATGGCGGCAGCGAGGCGGTGAAGATGTACGGGCGGCAGGCGAGGCGGATCGCCTCGAATTTCGGATGGTTCGACACGCAGAACCCGCCGACCGTGCCGACCGATTTGGAGAAGGTGCCGACGACGAAATCGACATCGCTTTCGCACCCCTGCTCCTCGTAGACGCCGCGCCCATTGGGGCCGTAAAACCCCATCGAATGCGCTTCGTCGCTCAGCACCATCGCGCCGTGCTTCTTCGCCACCGCGACCATGTCCTTGAGCGGGGCGATATCGCCGAGCATCGAATAGACGCCTTCCAGCACCACCAGCTTGCCGGCGTCTTTGGGCAAGCGCCCGAGCCGCTTGTCGAGATCGTCAACCGAATTATGGCGGAAGCGCACGATCTCGGCATTGCCCTGCGCGCAACCGTCATAGATCGAGGCATGGCTGTCGGCGTCGAGAATGACATATTCGCCCTTGCCCGCGAGGGTGGAAATCATCCCGAGATTGGCCATGTACCCGGTCGAAAAGACAATCGCGCCCGACATGCCGTAGAAATCGCGCAGTGCCTGTTCCACCTCCATATGGTCGCGGAAGGTGCCGTTGAGCATCCGGCTGCCGTTGGTGCCCGATCCGAACTGGTCGAGCGCATCCTTGCCCGCCTGGATCACCTCGGGATCGAACGTCATGCCCATGTAATTGTACGTACCGAGCAGGATCGTGTCCTTGCCCTTGATCACGGCCTCGGTCGGCGATTTCACCTGCTCCATCACGATCGCGAAGGGATCGGTGACGCCGGTGTCGATCAACGCCTGACGCTCGGCGATCAGGGCGTCGAACTTGCTCATCAGGTCGCGTTCGGGCGCGACCGTCTCGGGGTGTGCGGGCAGCGCCTCCGCCGTCTGGCCAGCGTCGCTCATCGTCTTATGCCTTCAGCTTCTGGACCGCATCGACCAACTGGCCGATATTCTCGATCTCGGCCTGCATGTTCATCGTGATGATGATGTCGAATTCGTCCTCGATCGCGGCGACGAAATCCATCACGGTCAGCGAATCCCATTCGAGATCGCCCTGGAAGGTCGTCGCGTCGGTCAACGCGACGTGCTTCTTGTTGAAGGGTTCGATCTGCTGCGTGATGGTGGCGAAGGTCTCGGCGCGGTCGGTCATGGAATATCCTTAAATCCTGCACGCGCGCTTGCCAGCCGAATGCGGCGGGAAGGCGGCACCGGTTCGACAACCGCGCTGGGCCATCAGAGCAATCCGTTGGCGCGATACCAGGCGGCGGTCGCGACCAGGGCCTCGGGAGTCGGGCGAGCGGGTCGCCAGAAATCGGCCGGCGGGCGGGCGTGGCTGACCC
>JALYTP010000393.1 GCA_030854225.1 Pseudomonadota bacterium | reverse complement strand
TTCCAGCGCCTCGAGCGTGCGCGGAAACGCGGCTTCGGACGAGGCGGTCGAGAACGCGACCAGGATCGGCTCGCGAATGTAGCGCACCAGCATCCATGTGCGCCGGCCGACGATCACGAAGCACGCGCCGATGAGCACGGCCCACAACAGCGCCAGTCCGAGATAGACGCTGCCCATGAAATAAGCGAGCCGCACGATCACGCCCGGCCCCTGCTCGATCAGCGTTGCGGCCACCGCCGCGAACACCGCGACGGGCGCTAATCGCATGACATAATCGGTGACGCGCAACATCACCGCGGTCAGCGCTTCGACCGCGCGAACGATCGGCCGGGCGGGCTCACCCACTGCGCCGACCGCGACCCCGAAGAAGACCGAGAAAATGACGATCTGGAGAATTTCGTTCTTCGCCATCGCATCGACGATCGAGCTGGGGAAGATATGCGTGATGACCTTGGCGGCATCGAAATTGCTCTTGTCGAGCCCGGCATCGGCGGTCGCCGGGGGTAGCGGCAGATTGAGGCCCACGCCGGGTTGCAACAGGTGGACGAGGATCAGCCCGAGCGTCAGCGACACCAGGCTCGCCGAGACGAACCAGAAGAGCGAGCGCAGCCCGATCCGCCCCAGCGCGCCGGTATCGCCCATATGCGCGATGCCGACGACGAGCGTGGCGAAGACCAGCGGCGCGATGATCATCTTGATCAGGCTGAGAAAAACCGTCGTGACGATCGAGAACCAGTGCGCGATATCCTTCAGCTGCGCCGCCGCCGCCGGGGTGCCGTTGTCGACCGCCACGTTGATGCCCCAGCCGACCGCCAGCCCGAGCACGAGGCCGATCAGGATGTAGAGCGTCAACCGCCTGGCCATGGTATTCCCCCGAAAATGATGCCGGAACAGGGAAGGGGATTGCGGCGCCCCGGTCAAGGACCCTATCGTGTCCGCATGTTGACCGCTCCATCCGTTTCCCGCCGCCGCCTGATCGCCGGTGCCGCGCTCGCCCCCCTGGTGGTGACCGCCGCCGCAGCCGTCGCCCGCGAGCCCGACGTATCGGGCCTGCACGAGATCGTGTCGCGCACCCCCGGCATCACCACCGCCGAGCGGCAGGCGCGGATCGCGCGGGCGCAGGCGTTGATGAAGGCGGCGGGGATCGGCGCGGTGTTGATCGAGCCGGGATCGTCGCTGATCTATTTCACCGGGGTCGACTGGTTCCGCAGCGAACGGCTGACCGCGGCGATCCTGCCGGTAGAGGGCGATCCGTGCATCGTGACGTCGTTCTTCGAGGAACCATCGGTGCGCCAGACGCGGGGCGTGCCTGCTGACGTTCGCGTGTGGCAAGAGGATGAGAATCCGCTCGCGCTCGTCGCCGGGTTCCTGCGCGATCGCAAACTGGCGGCGCTCCCGGTCGCGATCGAGGCGACGGTGCGCTATTTCGCGGTCGACGGGCTGGCGCATGCGCTCCCCGGCGCGAAGATCGTCTCCGCCGATCCGGTGATCCGCGGGGTGCGGATGATCAAGACCGCGCCCGAAATCGCGCTGATGCAGGCCGCGACGGACGTCACCATCGCGGCCTATCGCTGGACCTATCCGCGCGTCGAGGCCGGGATGACGCCGGCCGATATCGCCGCGCTGATGAACGCCGCGACGGTCAAGCTGGGCGGCAACCCCGAATTCGCGCTGGTGCTGATCGGCCCCGCCGCCGCATTGCCGCATGGCAGCCACGAGGCGCAGCGCGTCACCGACGGGCAGATCGTGCTGATGGATTGCGGGTGTACGGTGCAGGGTTATCAGTCCGATGTCTCGCGCACCTTCGTTCACGGCGCGGCCAGCAAGGACCAACGCACGGTGTGGGATCAGGTGGCGCGCGGGCAGCGGGTGGCGTTCGGCGCGGCCAAGATCGGCGCGGCGGCGGGCAGCGTCGATGATGCGGTGCGCGGGTTCTACACCTCGCTCGGTTATGGTCCAGGCTACAAGCTGCCCGGTCTGTCGCACCGTACCGGGCACGGCATCGGGCTGGACGGGCACGAACCGGTCAACCTGGTACACGGCGAAACCACGCGGCTGGCGGCGGGGATGTGTTTCTCGGACGAACCGGGATTGTATC
>JALYTP010000392.1 GCA_030854225.1 Pseudomonadota bacterium | reverse complement strand
CCTCGGCGGCCTCGACCATCGCCAGCGCGATGCGATCCTTGATCGAGCCGCCGGGGTTCGATCGCTCGGATTTGATCCACACCTCGGCGCCGGGAAACAGCCGCTGCATGCGGATGTGCGGGGTATTGCCGATCGTGTCGAGAACGGTGTTGGCCTTCATGGCTGAACGACTCCATGGTGAGAGGGCGTGGTGAAAATGTCGGGCGGGTCGAAGGTCTTTGCAAGCCTGAGTTCGGGAAACAGGCGCGACCATAACAGGGTAATGACGATCGCGCCGATGCCGCCGAACACCACCGCGCCGACCGGCCCGAGCAGCGAGCCGAGCAGCCCGCTTTCGGCCTCGCCCAGTTCGTTCGAGGCGGAAATCGTCAATTGCGACACCGCGCCGACGCGGCCGCGCATTTCGTCGGGCGTGTGCAGCTGGACCAGCGAGGTACGGACGTACACCGACACCATGTCGGCGCCCCCCGCGACGATCAGCGCCGCAAAGCTCAGCCAGAACCACGAGGACAGGCCAAACGTCAGGATGGCCGTGCCGAACACCATCACCGCGACGAGCATCTTCACCCCGACGTTCGACGTCATCGGCCGGAACGAGAAGAACAGCCCCGTCGTGCTGGCGCCGATCCCCATCGCGGCGGCGAGCAGCCCGAGCCCCTGGCTGCCGACATGCAGGATATCGCGCGCGAACACCGGCAACAGCGCGGTGGCACCCGCCAGCAGCACCGCGAACAGATCGAGCGTGATCGTCGCCAGCACCAGCCGGTTGTGCCGGACGTAGCGAAATCCTTCGACGATGCGGTGCAGGGGGCGGCGGTCCTTCTGCGCCTGCGGCTGCGGCACCTTGCCGATGCGGAAGATCATCAGCAGCGAGGTGAGGAACAGGATCGTCGACACCGCGTAAGCGAAATCGGGATCGATCGCGTAGAGCACGCCCCCGAGGCTCGGCCCGGCAATGGCGCCGACCTGCCATGCGATCGAGCTGACGGCGATCGCGGTCGGCAGGATTTCACGCGGCACCAGATTGGGCGCCAGCGCGGAATAAGCCGGCCCCGAAAACGCCCGCGCAACCCCGATCGCGACCGCCGCCCCGAACAGCGCGACGAGGCTCAGCGATCCGAGCGCGGTGAGTATCCCGAGCGTCGCGGTGGTCGCCGCGACCAGCGCGGCGGTGCATTTGACGATCAGCCGCCGGTCGAACGTATCGGCGGCCAGCCCGACCACGGGCGTAAGCAGGAACAGCGGTACGAATTGCGCCGCGCCGATCATGCCGAGCAGGAAGGTCGCGCGCCTGACGTCGAGATGCTGCACGTCGCGGGCGATGCCGTACACCTGCCAGCCGATGATGATCGTCATCGAGCTGAGCGCGATCGTGCTGGTGAAGCGCGACACCCAATAGGCGCGGAAATTGGCGATGCGTAGGGGGTGGTCGGCGGGGAACATCTGCGCGTGCTTTAAGCGCGGTCACAGCGAAGGGGCAACCAGTGTGTTGCTTGACCGTCGAATAGCGCAGCCATGCCGCAGCGCACGATTGAAACCGCCGGTGCAACCAGCCTATAGCGCCCCCTCCTCCCCTACGGAAACGAGGTTTCCCCCTTGTCCAAAGCTCCTTCCAAAACGCCCGCCAAAACTGCATCCGCGCCGCCCGCCACGCCCAATCGCCCGCGCCCGGACGAGCCGCAGCCGTACAAGGCGTCGAAGGAGGAGCTGCTCGACTTCTACAAGCAGATGCTGCTGATCCGCCGCTTCGAGGAAAAAGCGGGGCAGTTGTACGGTCTCGGGCTGATCGGCGGGTTCTGCCATCTGTATATCGGGCAGGAAGCGGTCGCGGTCGGCTTGCAGTCGGCGCTGAGCGACAAGGACAGCGTCATCACCGGATACCGCGATCACGGTCACATGCTGCTGTGCGGCATCCCGCCCAAGGACGTGATGGCGGAGCTGACCGGGCGCCAGGCCGGCATCTCGAAGGGCAAGGGCGGCTCGATGCACATGTTCAGCGTCGAGCATAAATTCTACGGCGGGCACGGCATCGTCGGCGCGCAGGTGTCGCTCGGCACGGGCCTGGCCTTCAGCCACAAATACAGCGCGGACGGTGGCGTC
>JALYTP010000391.1 GCA_030854225.1 Pseudomonadota bacterium | reverse complement strand
GCCCGACAGCATCGCGGCGGCGCCTTCGATCTCGGCGAAATCCTCGGGCAGGAAGATGTCGTCGATCTCGGCATGCGAGAGATAGCCGCGTTCGCCCGACAGCCCGTAATGAGCGAGATCGTGGATGGTCATGATGGTGCGGGTCCTGCGAAACTGGTTTCCGGTGAAACCATTTCCTAGCGCCGGTGTCGCGGTAAATCTAGGCCGCGCGATCCCTCGGCAAGGCATCGCGGCGGCGCAGATACGGCGCGACGAAATTGTGCGAGCGGAACCATTCCTGCCGCTCGGGCGCCAGCGTCGCGAAATTGCCGATCACGCGGCGGCAATCCGCGCTGCGGCACTGGCAGAGCATGTGCCAGTTCGATTCCTTCAGCGTGGTGGAATAATCCCAGGCAATCTCCTCCCCCGCCGCGATCGGCCGGATCGCGATCAGCACCGGCCCGGCATCGGTGAAGCGCAGCCCCGCATTGGGCGCGCAGCTATGGTTGATAAGATCGTCGATCCGCCCCGATGGCCCCATCAGATGGTGCGGCGCGACCTGCACGAACCGGTCCGCCGCGCCGCGCAGGACGCCGGGCACGCGGTCGGCGCGGAAGCGGCGCCCGGTGAAGCGCACGATCTCCTCGCCGGCCGCGAACCCCTGCGCGGCGTGGACCGCCTTGCCGAGATGCGTCTCCCCGACCGCGAACAGGTTCGCCGCCGGGGCATAGGCGTCGAGCACGTAGAAGCGCCCGTCGCGCCAGCCGAGCGAGCGCAGCGGGTTGATCGTCGCCAGCCCGATCATGAACCACACGCTGGCATGGCATAGCAGTTCGACCAGGATATAGGCATAGGCACCGACCGGCGGGTTGCCGGCGCGCGTCGCGACGATCAGGGTGGCGAGATCGCCCACCGCCCACAGCCCCCATGCCGGCGAACGCTCGCGCGTGCGATCCGTCCACACGCTCTGCCACGTCGGCCAGAAACTCACCGGCACCGCGACGACGAGCAGCATGTGCGCCCAGAAGGTCTCGCGAAACGCCAGCCACAGGATCAGCGCGGCGAGAGAGGTGGCAAGGCACGCGCTCTCTCCCGCCGCGGGCCGGTCCCAGGTCGATCCGCGCCACAGGCTCAGCGTCACGACGATGCAGGCCAGCGCCGAGATGCCGAATACCCATACCTGCACCCCGCCCGGGTTGACCGCAGCATAGGTCGCCGCCTCGGCGGCGGTCGCGGCGCTCCAGATCAGCCACGAGATGCGGTTGGGGCGGACGAGCTGGCGCTTCAGCCCGACGAGGTACAGCGCATAGGCCGCGACGCTGCACGTCACGGCGACGACGAACCATGGTCCGACCGGCGCGTTTCCCCCCATCATGGTTAACCCGATAGGCGATGGCGCGATTTTCGTCCAGAAAATCCAGCGATTCCGGCGAGTCGCGATATATTCGCGAGCCTTTCGAATCGATTAGGCCGCGCCCGCCCGCGCGATGACCTCGGCGTAGATCGCGACCAGCGCCTCCAGATCGGCGAGCGCGACGGCCTCGTCGGTCTTGTGCATCGTCGCGTTGACCAGCCCGAACTCGACCGTCGGGCAAAGCCGCGACAGGAAACGCGCGTCGCTCGTGCCGCCGGTGGTGGACAGCGCGGGGGTGATGCCGGTCACCGCCTCGATCGCGCCGGACACCAGCGCCGACAGGGCGCCGGGCTTGGTGAGGAACGCCTCGCCCGAAATGCGCGCGATCACCTGCGCCTCGGGTGCGTGCAGCGCGACGGTGCGCTCGATCAGCGCGACCAGATCGTCACCGCGCTGATCGTCATTGAAACGGATCGACAGGCGAGCGCTGGCCTTGGCGGGGATGACGTTGCTCGCCGGGTTGCCGACGGTGATGTCGGTCGTCTCGATGTTCGACGGCTGGAACCAATGGTTGCCGGCATCGAGCGCCAGCCCGTCGATCGCAGCCAGCGCGGCGACGAGCTTGGGTATCGGATTGTCGGCGAGGTGCGGATAGGCGACATGGCCTTGCCTGCCCGGCACGTCGATCCAGATGTTGACCGATCCGCGCCGCCCGATCTTGATCGTATCGCCCAGCCGCTGGTCCGAGGTGGGTTCGCCGACGAGGCACCAG
>JALYTP010000074.1:1851-6826 GCA_030854225.1 Pseudomonadota bacterium | reverse complement strand
ATTCTCAGGCGGCCAGCCCGGGATTTCCATTCCGAGGCGCAGGCCCATGCTCGACAGCACTTCCTTGATCTCGTTCAACGACTTGCGGCCGAAGTTCGGCGTGCGCAGCATCTCGGCTTCGGTCTTCTGGACCAGATCGCCGATATAGATGATGTTGTCGTTCTTCAGGCAATTGGCGCTGCGTACCGACAGTTCGAGCTCGTCGACCTTCTTGAGCAGGTAACGGTTGATCTGCTGGGTATCGCCGGTGATGCCGGTTTCGGCGGCCGGGGCGGCGTGCCCGATCGGCGCCGAACGCGCGACGCTCGAATCGTCGAAATGCACGAACAAAGCGAGCTGGTCCTGCAGGATGCGGCCGGCATAACCCACCGCATCTTCCGGGGTGATCGTGCCGTCGGTCTCGATCGTCAGCGTCAGCTTGTCGTAATCGAGTTCCTGCCCGACCCGGGTATTCTCGACCTTGTAGCTGACCTGCTTGACCGGCGAATACAGCGCATCGACCGGGATGAGACCGATCGGCGCATCCGCCGGGCGGTTGGCGACTGCCGCGACATAGCCCTTGCCGACATCGGCGGTGAGCTCCATGTTGAGCGTCGCGCCATCGTCGAGGTGGCAGATCACGAGGTTCGGGTTCATCACCTCGATATCGCCTGACACCGCGATATCGCCGGCCTTCACTTCGGCCGGGCCGGTGGCGGAAAGCTGGAGGCGCTTGGGCCCCTCGCCCTGCATCCGGATCGCGATCTGCTTCACGTTGAGCACGATATCGGTCACGTCCTCGCGCACACCGGCGAGCGAGCTGAATTCGTGCAGCACGTTCTCGATCTTGATCGAGGTGACGGCGGCGCCCTGCAGCGACGACAGCAACACGCGGCGCAGCGCGTTACCGAGCGTCAGGCCGAAGCCCCGCTCGAGCGGTTCGGCGACGAAGGTCGCTTTGCTCTTGGAGTTACCGCCCGGCTTCTTTTCGAGACCCGACGGCTTCTTCAGTTCCTGCCAGTTCTTTGCATTGACGGACATGGGCTATCCCTTGGTTTTGGGCGAAAGGCTGGCGCTTGCCTTTGGCCGTGAAAGAAGCCCGCGCGGCGCGATCAACCGCGCGCGGGCGATGCGAAATCAGACGCGGCGACGCTTCGACGGGCGCACGCCGTTGTGCGGGATCGAGGTCACGTCGCGGATCGAGGTGATCTGGAAACCGACCGCCTGCAGCGCGCGGAGCGCCGATTCGCGGCCCGAGCCGGGGCCCTTGACCTCGACCTCGAGCGTGCGGACGCCGTGCTCGGCAGCCTTCTTGCCCGCGTCTTCCGCCGCGACCTGCGCCGCATATGGGGTCGACTTGCGCGAGCCCTTGAAGCCCATCGTGCCGGCCGACGACCAGGAGATCGCGTTGCCCTGGGCATCGGTGATCGTGATCATGGTGTTATTGAAGCTCGCGTTCACATGCGCGACGCCAGAGGTGATGTTCTTGCGCTCACGCCGCTTGATGCGCTGCGGTTCACGTGCCATTTCGAATTCCTGACCTTGTATCCTGTTACGGAGACCGGAAAGCTGTCAGCCATCAGCCTGCCTCCGGCGGAGTAATTCGTCCCCCGGACGAATTACTTCTTCTTGCCGGCGATCGGCTTGGCCTTGCCCTTGCGGGTGCGCGCGTTGGTATGCGTGCGCTGGCCGCGGACCGGGAGGCCCTTGCGATGGCGCAGGCCGCGATAGCAGGCGAGATCCATCAGCCGCTTGATGTTCATCGCCGTCTCGCGGCGCAGATCGCCTTCGACGTTATGGTCGGCGTCGATCGTCTCGCGAATCTGCAGCACTTCCTGATCGGTCAGGTCCTGCACGCGCGTGGCGGGCGCGATCTTCAGCTTGTCGGTGATCTGCTTGGCCTTGGCCGGGCCGATCCCGTGAATATAGGTGAGCGCGATCACCACGCGCTTGTTGGTCGGGATGTTGACACCCGCAATACGTGCCATGAACTTGTTCTCCTAGCTCCACGGGGGCGGCATGGCCGCACGACCCCCATCTCATCGCGTTGCATTCCGAAACGCAGAAAAACGGCGAGCGCACGATAGCGCCGCCGAAAACCGGTGTTGCGGAATAGGGAGCAATTAGAAGCCCTCCCCGCCCCTGTCAAGCGCGGTCAGGGCCGATCACCAATAGCCGACCGGGATATAGCCGATCGTTGATTCGAACGCCATGCACCCGATCAGCACGTCGTAACGCAGGGTGGATTTCAACGCTCGCTTGGACGCAGGCCCTTAGGCTCGTACTCTCGCTTCGATCGTTGGCCTCGTCGAGGGATTGGACATGGACGAACAGGGAATAATACCTGCATCTGGTGGCGTAGGGCTTCGCCTGATGAAAGGCGAGTTGCTGCGCGTCATCGATCCTCAGGGAGGCCAGTCGGGCGACCTTTTCGCGCTCTCCGCCGATGGGACCGAGCGCCTCTCCAATGGCCGCACGTTCGATTACCAGGGGAAGATTTATCTAACGACCGGAGACATTTTGTGGTCGGATCGCAGTCGGCCGATGCTCTCGATCGTTGCGGACGAAGTCGGGCGGCATGACTTCCTCTACGCGTCGTGCACGGTGGAGATGTACCGCCTGCAATATGGCCTGGAAGACCATCCCAATTGCGCCGATAACCTTGGCAGCGCGCTCCGCGGACTGGGGTTCGATCCGGGCCCTCCATCGACGGCCTTCAATGTTTTCATGTGCGCCGACGTCGCCCCCGACGGCGGCTTGAGTTTTCAGCCGCCTCCGTCGCGGGCGGGATCCGCCATCACGTTCAAGGCGGAGATGGATCTTGCCGTCGCGCTCTCATCCTGCCCGGCCTCCATGTGCAATGGCGGGAAACCGCCGCGGCCGCTTGCCTATCAGATTATGCCCGTGAAGGGGGCGGAGCGTTACCGATCATCGCCGTAGCACGATCGCCGCCGCCAGCCCCGGAGCGTTATCGGCCAGATCGACGCGACCGTCGTGCAGCCGCGCGACCGCCTCGATCAGCGAAAGCCCGAGGCCCGCGCCCGGTGTGCTCCGCGCGCGATCGAGCCGGCCGAAACGGCGCAGCGCCTGGTCGCGATCTGCCTCCGCGATGCCGGGTCCGCGATCCTCGACCTGGAAGAACACCCCGCCGTCGCGCGTGCCCAGCCGCAACGTCACTTCGCCCCCCTGCGCGCCGTGCCGCAATGCATTGTCGATCAGGTTGGTGATCGCCTGCGTCATCAGTTCGCGGTGCAGCACCACCCGCGCCGGATGCTGCTCGATCAGCGTCGCGAAGCGAAGCCCCGCATCCTCGGCGACCGGACCGTACAGCTCGGCGATTTCCTCGACCAACGCCGCCGGATCGACACCGATGAAGCGATCGCGCGACACCGATTCGGCGCGACTGATCTCGATGAGCATCGTCAGCATCCGCATCACCAGATCGGTTTCGATCAACAATCCGCCGAGCGCGACGTCGCGCTGTGCCGGGTCGGTGACGAGCAGCGCCGATTCAGTCTTGGTGCGCAGCCGCGCGAGCGGCGAGCGAAGATCGTGCGCCAGGCTGTCGGTCACCACGCGCAACTCGATCATCAACCGCTCGACCTTGTCGAGCATCGCGTTGAGCTGGATCGCGAGGCGGTCGAACGCGTCGCCGCCGCCCGGCGCATCGGTCACGCGGCGCGACAGATCCCCGGCCGACACGCCGCGGATGGCCCCGGTCACATTGTTGAGCCGCCGCCCGACATAACGCGTCACCACCAGCCCGCCGCCGATCCCCAGCGCAAGCGACAAGAGCGTGGCATAAAGCAGCGCGCTGCCGATGCCGCGCTGTTCCTGTTGCCAATCATCGAGCAGCCGGCCGCTGACCAGCCAGTCGTCGCCGATCGGGCGCACGGCATACCCCGCCTCGCGCTCGGACCAGGGCGGCCCGTTGCCCATCGTTCCCATGCGGAAATTGGTCGCGATCGGCGATCCGGTCGCCGTGATATCGTCGGGGCCGGCGCCGAAAATCCGCCGCCCTTCGTTATCGACCACCGCGATGATCAGCGACAGGTCGCCCGGCGCGCGTGCCTCGGTGATCGCGCGCTCGAGCGCCGGCAGGCCACCGGTGCGGTATACCGCGACCAGCGCGTCGGACTGTTCGATCGTGTTACGCCGCAGCAGATCGATCGAATCGCTATGGATCTGCCGCCAGACGAAGCCGACCAGCATCAGGTTGGAGATCAGCGCCAGCGCGATCGCGAGCAGCGCGATCCGCGCGGTGACGGAGAGCCGCAGGCGCAGCGCCTAGACCTCGACCGACAAACGGTATCCCGCACCGCGCACGGTGTGGAGGATGGGGGTGGCGAACCCTTCCTCGATCTTGCGGCGCAGGCGGCCGATATGCACGTCGACGACGTTCGAGCCGGGGTCGAAATGGTAATTCCAGATCTTCTCCAGCATCATCGTGCGCGTCACCACCTGCCCGGCATGGCGCGCGAGATATTCGAGCAGGTTGAACTCGCGTGCGCCCAGCGCGATCGAGCGCCCTTCACGCGTCACGGTTCGGCCGAGCAAGTCGATCTCGAGGTCGCCGACCATCAGCCGCGTCTGCTGAGCGTCGGCGGCGACGCGGTCCGATCGGCGCAACAACGCCTCGATCCGGGCCGACAGCTCGGCAAAGGAGAATGGTTTGGTCAGATAATCGTCGGCCCCCGCTTTCAGCCCGTCGATCCGGTCATCGACCGTGGCGAGCGCGGAGAGGATCATCGCCGGCGTGCTGATCCCCGCCGCGCGGATCGCGCCGATCATCGCCACGCCGTTCAAGCCGGGGAGCATGCGATCGGCGATAATGAGATCGAAAATACCTTCGCTGGCGAGGAACAGGCCGTCGCGGCCATCGGCGCACGTTTCGACCACGAAGCCGGCTTCGGTCAGGCCTTTGGCAAGATAACTTGCGGTGGCGGCGTCATCCTCGACGATCAGCAGCTTGCGCGTCATGCACCTGCTCTAAAAT
>JALYTP010000074.1:0-1841 GCA_030854225.1 Pseudomonadota bacterium | reverse complement strand
CGGCCACGGCACCCCCGGGAGTGCGGATGCCGATCCGTGAGAACCTTCCGACCCTGTGCGAGGACCGTGGTTTCAGTATGCCCGGCAGCATCGGCCGCAGCGATGAAGTGACCGTGAAGATTTTGTCATCGCGCTCTACATGCGCGCTATTTGGGATCAGCGGGGGCGGCCGAATCGGGCGCGGGCGGCGTTTCGGCGAGCGTCTTGAGCCGCGCCATCTGAATGCCCAGCACCTCATCGACCTTCGGCGCGAGCGAATCCGCCCCGCCGCGAACATAGCCCCCGACGACATAGGTCATCGTGAGCTTGGTCTTGTCCGCGCTGTCCGCTGCCAGCGTGAAGGTCAACGTGCCGATCACCGCCTCGGCCTGGAGCGGCCCGAGCGAGCCGACCAGCCGCATCATCTTCGGCGGCTGGATGTAGACGATGCGCGCATGCTCGATGCTGCCCTTGTTGTCGAGCCGCTCGCAAAAGCAGCCCGTCGCCTGCGCATCGAGATAGAGCCGCGCGCTGTCGCCCGAATAAGTGTGTTCCTTGTCCCACCATTTCTGCGGCGCGCGCAGCGCCTCCCATGTCCGGGTGACGGGCGCATCGACCGCGACGGTCTGGCTGATCTCGAAACCTTCGGGGGTGGCCTTCACCACCTCGGCAGCGGCGGGCGCGGCCGACAGCGCGAACAGGGGCGCGAGGAAAACGACGATCTTCATGACACCCACCCCGCTACCGACCGGCGGGCATCATAGGCGCGCATGGCCGCGCGGCAAGCCGGTCAATCGGGGTCGAGAATGTCCGCGACCGCCTGCGCGACATGCTCGATATCGGCCATGCCGTCGACCCGCGACAGGATGCCGCGTGCCGCGTAGATCGGGATGATCGGCGCGGTCTTGGCGCGGTATTCGGCCATGCGCGTGCGCACGGTTTCCTCATTGTCGTCGGGGCGGCGCTTGAACTCGTGATGGCCGCACACGTCACACGTTCCCGCAACCCTCGGCAGCTTGAACCGGTCATGATAGCTCGCGCCGCAATTGGCGCAGGTGAAGCGGCCGACGATGCGCTCGACCAGCTTGTCCTCGTCGACCTCGAGTTCGATGACCCGATCGAGCGAGCGACCGCGACCCGCAAGGATCGCGTCGAGCGACTCCGCTTGGGCGGCGGTGCGCGGATAGCCGTCGAAGATCGCCCCCTGCGCAGCGGTCATTCCGGACAGTCGGTCGTCGATCAGCTTGGAGACGATGTCGTCGGAGACCAGCGCGCCCGAGTCCATCACCGCCGCCACTTCGCGGCCCAGCGGCGAATCGACCTTGCGCTTGGCGCGCAGCATGTCGCCGGTCGATAGCTGCACCATCCCCCGCGCCTGGACCAGCCGATCGGCCTGGGTGCCTTTGCCGGCACCTGGCGGCCCGAGAAGAATGATGTTCAAGGCAGCCACTCCCTATCGGCGCCGGGCCCTCCGTTTACCGGAGGCGCCCGCCCTTCAACTTCGCTTTCTTGATCAGATCGCCATATTGATGCGCGAGCAGATGCGACTGGATCTGCGTCACGGTGTCCATCGTCACGTTGACGACGATCAGCAGGCTGGTGCCCCCGAGATAAAACGGGATTGACAGTGCCGACACGAGATATTCGGGGAACAGGCAGATCAGCGTCAGATACGCCGCGCCGATCACCGTGATGCGCGTCAGCACGTAATCGAAATAACCTTCGGTCGCCTTGCCCGGGCGGATGCCGGGGATGAACCCGCCATAGCGCTTGAGGTTGTCCGCGGTCTCTTCCGGGTTGAACACGACGGCGGTGTAGAAGAACGAGAAGAAGATGATCCCCGCCCCGTACAGCGCCATGTA
>JALYTP010000390.1 GCA_030854225.1 Pseudomonadota bacterium | reverse complement strand
CCTTGCGGCAGCGGGTCGAGCGCGGGGGCGCCGAACCCGGCAATGTCGGGTGCGCCCGTCATCACCCCGCGCAGCACGCGGCTGGAAATGCCGTGCATGATGATCAGCCGGTCGCCCACGTCGTCGGCAGTGTCGGACAGCCATGCGGAAACCCGCGCAGCGATCGCGGGATAAGTCTCGCCGTCTGGGGCAGGTGCCAACAGCCTGGTCGCGGGGTCGATCACTGGCCCGGCCTCGGCGACAACGTCGTGATAATACCGCCCGCCCCACGCGCCCATTCCGATTTCGACCAGCCGATCGTCGGTACGCGCGGTGTGCCAGTCGAGCGCGAGATGTTCGGCGATCAGCGCCAGCGTCTGCAGCGCGCGCCCCGCGGTGGAAGACCACAAGGCGAGTGGCGGCGCCGCACCGAGCAGCGCGCGCAGTGCACGCCCCATCTCGTCGGCTTGCGTGAAGCCCGCGCGGGTCAGCGGCGTGTGCGGCGCGTCGCCCTGTAACCGGCGGGCGGCGTTGAACACCGTCTCGCCGTGGCGGGCGATGAAATCGCGCCCCTTGCGCGCCGGCATTGCCTTGGAAGCCATGCCCGCGCTTTCAACCCCGTGTGGCGCAAATGCAACGTTTAAGCTTGTTGTCTCAGGTTCATGAAACTTCGCCCCGCGCCACCTATTTGCACTTCCCCGGCCAAGGTCGTGCCGGGAACGATGATGGAGTAAATTTATGCGTACGTTTGTTCTCGCCGCCGCCAGTGCCGCGCTTGTTGCCGGCCTCGCCACCCCCGCTTTCGCCCAGGACGGCGACCGCGCTCCCTTCACCGGTGCGCGCGTCGGTGCGATCCTCGGTTATGACCAGCTACAACCCGGCAACGGCCCCAATTCGTCGATCCGCGGCGACAACAAGGCCGATGGCCTGACCTATGGCGGCGATGTGGGATACGATATCAACGTCGGGCATGTCGTGCTCGGCGCCGAGGGCGAGGTTGCCGGATCGACCGCGAAGGTCACCAACAACCCTGTCGCCGCCGGCGCGCTCGGCTATGGCCGCGTGAAAGCCGGCCGCGATTTGTATCTCGGTGCCCGTGTCGGTTACGCCGTCGCGCCGCGCACCTTGCTGTACGTCAAGGGTGGCTATACCAACCAGCGGCTCGATCTGACCGCCAATGACGGCACGGTGACGACCGGCAACCATTACAATCTGGACGGGTACCGCGTCGGCGCGGGCATCGAGCAGCAGCTCAGCCCGAACACCTATGCCAAGGTCGAATATCGTTATTCGAACTACGGCAATGCGCGGCTGGAATATGCCAACGGCACGAACACCAACAACTTCGACGTCAACACCGACCGTCATCAGGTCGCCGTCGGCGTGGGTTTCCGCTTCTAAGGCGCGAAACCGCCCATTTGCGGGGCAGGTAGCTTACACGGTGTATAGAGGGGTCGGGGCGCTTGCTCCGGCCCCTTTTTTCGTTCAGGAAAAGCGTGACGGAATCGCGCTCGCGGCCACGGCACAAAGCGGGACGGAATTGGGGGCGGCAGCCCCGGGGGAACGAGATGAAGGCGACGATCGAACGCGCAACGCTGCTGAAAGGGCTAAGCCACGTCCAGTCGGTGGTCGAGCGGCGCAACACCATCCCGATCCTGTCCAACGTCCTGATCGAGGCGACGGCGGACGGCGCGCTGAAGCTGATGGCGACCGACCTCGACCTCCAGATCAACGAGAGCATCGCCGCCGCGGTCGATCAGCCGGGGGCGACCACGGTCTCGGCACACACTTTGTTCGACATCGCGCGCAAGCTGCCCGAGGGTGCGCAGGTGTCGCTCGCCGCCGCCGAGGGCAAGATGACGATCATGGCGGGCCGCGCCAAATTCCAGCTCGGCACCCTGCCGCGCGACGATTTCCCGGTGATCGCGGAAGGCGAGCTGCCGACGCAGTTCGAATTGCCCGCCGATACGCTGAAGCAGATCATCGACAAGACCCGCTTCGCGATCTCGACCGAGGAAACGCGCTATTATCTCAACGGCATCTTCTGGCACGTCGCGGATGACGGCGCGACGCCTGTATTCAAGGCCGCCGCCACCGATGGCCACCGCCTGGCGCGCGTCACGCTGC
>JALYTP010000389.1 GCA_030854225.1 Pseudomonadota bacterium | reverse complement strand
CGCAGGATGTCGCCAGTATCAGCACTGGCAGCGCGATCAGGAAGTGCTTGAACATGCCCGTCCGGTGCCGTTTCGGTCGACTGTCCGTAGCGGAGAGACTTTAGGAAGCGGTTAACGCGGGGTGAAGGCGCGATGGTCGTTCAGGGCGGCCGGGCCTTTCCCCATGCGTCGAAACGTGGCACATCGCCGCCATACCCGATCTTCGGATTCGGAACGTGACACAGGAGAGGATGCGATGGCGACCGCCGCCGATTTGGACCGCCCCGCCGATACGCTGGATGCTTTTCGCGACGAGGCGCGCGCCTGGCTAGCGGCGCATTTCCCGCCGGCGCTGAAGGGCAAGGACAATGCGATGTCGGCGGTCGACGGGCCAACCGCGCTGTCGCCCGACGAGGAAGCCTGGAAAAAGGCGATGGGCGACAAGGGCTGGGGCGTCCCGGCCTGGCCTGCCGATTATGGCGGCGGCGGCCTCTCCAAGGCCGAGGCGCGCGTATTGCAGCAGGAAATGGACCGGATAGGCGCGTGGAACCCGATCGGCGGGATGGGCGTGATGATGTTCGGGCCGACGCTGCTCGAATATGGCTCAGAGGGGCAGAAGCGCGAGCATATCCCGGCCATCGCGAAGGGCGAGGTACGCTGGTGCCAGGGCTATTCGGAGCCGGGTGCCGGGTCCGATCTCGCCAGCCTGCAAATGTTCGCCGAGGATAAGGGCGACCATTATTTGGTCAACGGCCAGAAGACCTGGACCTCGGGCGGGCAATGGGCCGACAAATGCTTCGCGCTGGTCCGTACCGACAAGACGAAGAAGCATGAAGGGATCAGTTTCCTGCTGATCGACATGACCGCGCCGGGCGTCGAGGTGAAGCCGATCCAGCTGATCTCGGGATCGTCGCCGTTCTGCGAAACGTTCTTCACCGACGTGAAGGTGCCCAAGGGCAATCTGGTCGGGCGTGAAGGCGAGGGCTGGACGATCGGCAAGCGCCTGCTCCAGCACGAGCGGCAGAATCTGTCGGGCGGCGGATCGACCGCGGCGCGGCTGTTCGGAGGCAAGCCGCTGGCCGATCTGGCGAAGGAATATCGCGGGGAAGAGAATGGCAGGATTGCGGACGCCGATCTGCGGACGCGGATAGTGCGGCACGAGATGGACAAGCGCGCCTTCGCCCTCACGTTGCGGCGTGCGCAGCGCGATGCGAAATCGAACCAGGGGCCGTCCGCCGCTACCTCGATCTTCAAGAATGTCGGCGCGCGCATCACGCAGGACCGCGCCGAACTGGGAATCGAGATCATGGGGCTGGCCGGGCTCGGCTGGGAGGGCGAGGGGTTTGGCGAGGACGAGCTGGCGCAGACCCGCACCTGGCTGTGGGGCAAGGCCGTCTCGATCTATGGCGGGTCGAGCGAGATCCAGAACAACGTGATCGCCAAGCGCATCCTCGGGATGCTCGATCACCAATAATGGCGCGCGGGAGTGTAAGAGATGGCCGTCCTCAACGACGAACAGGTGATGCTGCGCGACATGGCGCGCGAATGGACGGACAACGAATCGCCCGTCGCCTCCTTTCGCAAGATGCGCGATGCCCGGGGAGATAAGGGGTTCGACGCGGCCGCCTGGACCACCCAGGCAGAGATGGGCTGGGCCGGGATCGTCATCCCGGAGGAATTCGGCGGATCGGCCTTCGGCTTCCTGTCGCTCGGCCTGGTGCTCGAGCAGTTGGGGCGCAACCTCGCCGCTACCCCGCTCGCGGCGAGCGCGGTCGCAGCAAGCACGATTGCGCTGGGATCGGATGAGCGCGCGAAGGCCGAATGGCTCTCCAAATTGGCCAGCGGCGAGATCGTCGCGGCGCTCGCGGTGGACGAGGGGCCGGTGCACGATCCGGCCAGGTTCGCGACGGGCGTCGCGGACGGAAGGCTTACCGGCAAGAAAGCGTTCGTGGCCGAGGGCGATGCCGCCGCGCTGTTCGTCGTCGCTGCGCAGGATGGCCTGTATCTGGTGGCTGACGGCGAAGGCATCGCGCGGACGACCCGCCACATGGCCGACAGCCGCAGCCATGCCGACATCACCTTTACCAACGCGCACGCGACGCGGATCGGCGGCACCGACCTGACCGCGAAAGCGATCGACCG
>JALYTP010000073.1 GCA_030854225.1 Pseudomonadota bacterium | reverse complement strand
TCACGAGCGAAAGCCGAGAATGCCTGAAGCCTACGGTCACACAGCATTCGAGTTGGGCGATGATGTACGGTGGGCGAGGACCTTAATGAATCGATTGCCGAACGAACGCGTCTGATGCTGGATGAATGATGTACACGCACAATGCTCCGCGATAATCTCGCGCTGCTGGTGTCCGTTGCCTAGATCGGATCAGGCCGAGCTGGCCTTTCGGCCATGGATTGCAGATGGCACCACCGCCGCTTCAAGCGCCCGTCGCAAGCGGAGCGTATCAGGGAGCCTCTGCGGCTATCACGGTGAGCGATTGACCGGTTCCGGAGGCTTCCAGCGTGTCCCGCGTCACCAGAACCGTGACGCCCGGCGTCAGGACGCTTGCAAGCTGCGCGGCGAATTCTGCGGGAAGATGGCCCGTCGCCTGCTCTTGCGGCGTCACCTCCCCCGCAACCTCCGTCGGCTGACCGGGTAGCGGCAGCCGCAGCCAATGCTGGCCCTCGGCATCGATCGCGCGAAGCGTGAAGGCGACTGTCGTCATCACCGGCGCGTCGAGGCGAATGTCGCTCGATCCGATCTCGATGCCATTGCGCAGCACGACCAGGCGACGATCGCGGCCGCTGATGACGATCGACACCGGGCCGTCGGGAGACCGTTCGGGGTGCCAGTCATAGCCGGTCCCGACATCGTCGGCTTTCCCCGCCAGGACCGGCGGCGCGGGCATCGCGACTGGAACCGTCGATGTCCTGGTGATGACGACGGTGATGCCGAGCCTGGTTACCCCGTAGAGCAGCTTGGCGAACGCGGCAGGCATCCGGATGCAGCCATGCGATGCCGGATATCCGGGCAGATTGCCCCCGTGCAGCGCGATGCCGCCCCAGGTCAGCCGCTGCATGAAGGGCATCGGCGCGTTCGAATAGATATTCGACCGATGGTCGATATCCTTTTGCAGGATCGTAAAGACGCCGGTCGGTGTTCCGTGGCCTTTGGTGCCGGTGGAAACGGTCGTCACGCCGATCGGCACGCCGTTGCGGTAGACATAGGCGCGCTGGGCTTCGAGGCTGACGATGATGGTGACCGGCCCCTCGGGCGCGATCTCTGGCGCCCATAAATATTGGCCAGCCTTGAGCTGTTCGATCTGCCCATCGATGCCGACAGGCGCCGACTGGCCAAACGCGGTGCTGGGTGCGCCCAGGGCCAGCAGGATCGCGAGCATGCCTTTTTTCATCGGCTCGTCTCGGCGAACGCACGCTTGTTACTTTGACGCATGCCGATCGACCCCGCCGGCTTCGACCAAGCGCGTTGCTGGGAAATCACGTTGGTGCGGGGCGTGGCGACGGGCGTCCCGGCCTTCTGCACGATGTGCAGGATGGGACGATGCCGCAGGCCAAGCGCGGCTTCCGACCCGATTACGGCTGGGTCGATTGTTCGGGCAGGTGCGGTGGAATCATCGAGTGTCATGGCTGTATCCAGATGCGGGGAATGATGCCCCCCTATTGGGGCTTTACGCGGCGAACCGCGTGTCGAGCGTTGCATTACCCTGCAGAGGCGCCCCGATATCAGCCTCGGAAACTACCCAGTCTGTCGATTTGTTCGGTCCATCGGGAACGCGGGAGGATGATCAGATCGCGGTGCCGACCAGGCGCCCGATCAGCGCGGTGACAGCCATCGCGATCGCACCCCAGAAGACGACCCGAACCATGCCGCGCCAGACGGTTGCGCCGCCGGCGCGCGCACCGATCGCGCCAAGGAGAGCAAGAAAGATCAGAGAGGCGACAGCGACGCCTGATATGATCGTTCCGGTGGGCACCAGAAAGACAATGGCCAGAGGCATCGCGGCGCCGACGGTAAAGCTGGCAGCCGAGGCCAGCGCCGCCTGGACGGGCCGCGCTCTTGTTTCCGCGGATATGCCAAGCTCGTCCCGCGCGTGCGCACCCAGCGCGTCCTTCGCCATCAACTGGCGCGCGACGGTCGCGGCCGTGTCCCGGTCGGCACCGCGCTTCCGATAGATTCCCGCTAGCTCGGTCTGTTCCCCTGCCGGATCGCCAGCGAGTTCGCGACGTTCCCGGACGAGTTCGGCCTTCTCGGTGTCAGCTTGAGAACTGACCGAGACATATTCGCCGGCCGCCATCGACATTGCGCCAGCAACCAAACCAGCGGCCCCGGCGATCACGATGTCGGCAGGCCTGGCGGCGGCCGCCGCGACACCGATGATCAGGCTCGCGGTCGAGAGGATGCCGTCATTGGCGCCCAGCACGGCTGCGCGCAGCCAACCGACTCGCGAAACCAGATGCCGTTCGGGGTGTTTGCGGGGTCGAATCATGGGCTTTTCGGGTCGGTCTCTTGGCGGTTCTCGGGCGCATTGGCTCGCTCCGCTCAGCGGCGCATCACCTTTGCGCTGCGTACCGCGTGACGATTGCTGGCCAGCATCGCGCACGTCCGCTCTGCCGTCGATCGCACCCGCTCGAGTTGTTCGGCGGCATAGGTGGCGCTGATGTTCGGAACGACGGAATCGATCATGATGTGCTCGCTCTGCTTCATGCCGAATCCTTGCCAGAGATAGACGTCCCATATCTGGCGAAGCGACATGACCTGTCCCTGCTCGTCGAGCCACGGCTGCGACGTTCCGGAAGTGCTGAACGAGAGCAAGGGCTTCCCCTGCAGCGCGGGCTGACCGGTTCGATCGTGGACGTCGCGAAACGAATAGCCAGCACCCAGCACGCGATCGACATAGCCTTTCAGCATCGCCGGCGGCAGGCCAAACCATATTGGATAGACGAGCACGATGATATCGGCCGCGCCGACGAGTTCGAGTTCGTGATCAACGTCGGGAGCGTGCACGCGCGCGCCGTGAAGAGGTCTCTCGTCCGCCTTGAGGATGGGGTCGAATCCCATCGCGTACAAATCACGCACGACCGTGTCCTGTCCGGACCGCGCCGCTTCGGCGGCATACGTCGCGACGATCGCGTGATCGAAGCTGTCCGGGGCGGGGTTGGCAATGACGAGCAGATGCCGGATCGAGGCAGCGCTGGTGCTCGCGGTCGGAGCTTCGATGGAGGGGGTCATTGGACAGCTCCAGTCAAAAGGGGGCGGTTACGCGTTTGGCAGCTAGTCAGGCGGCTACGGCAGCCGTGTGATCCATGCTCTGGCACAGCAGCCGGGCTCTGGCCTTCACCTCGTGCAGGTGCCGCTCTATCACCTCTGGCTCCATTCCCGAGCTGATCGATCCGAAGTGGAAATGCTGGGATGGCTGCATCGCGAAGCCGTGCTCGATATAACGATCAAACCCGGAGATCAGCGATTCGAGCTGACCCTGCGTGGCGAGCCAATGCTCGTCGGTGGCCGATGAGGTGAAGCTCCCCAGCCGCTTGTGCTCGAGCACGCCGGTCGCCTGTTCCTGCTTGAACTGCAGCGGCATTGCACCGGTGCCAAGCACGCGTTCGATATAGCCCTTGAGCATCGCCGGCGGCCCGCCGAACCAGATCGGGTAGATCAGCACGAACACGTCGGCACCGCGGATGATCTCGAGTTCGTTCGCCACGTCGGGCATCTGCCGGAACGCCATGCCGGGGCGCTCGACCGACTTGAGTACCGGATCGAACCCGATCGAATAGAGGTCGCGGACGAAGGCGTCGTGCCCGTGCTGCTTCACCTCGGCACAATAGGCGCTCGCCATCGACGCGTTGAAGCTTTCCTGCTCGGGATGGCAGCGGACGACGATGTGGCGGGGAACGTGATCGGTCTTAGGCATTTGATGCCTCCATTTTGGCGGGCGTTATAGCCCGCGGAATCGGTTTGAGGTCGAGCTTGCGGCTGACGAGGACGAGCGTCGGGTCGCCGGGATATTTCTCGGCGGTGAAGCCCATGTCGCGTTCGAGCTCGATCGCCGCGTGATTGTCGCGGCTTTCGATCGATTCGAGCGTGTGGACCCCGATTTCCTCGGCATAGCGGGCGACGTGGGCGAGCAATTCCCAGCTGATGCCTTTGTGCTTCTGGTCCGAGCGGATCGCGATCGCGACCTCTCCGTGATCGAACGCGGCGTCGCAGGCGAGCATCGCGGTCGCGATCATCATCAATCCGTCGGCGGTGAAGGCAAGGAAGTTTTCCGCGCGGTGATGATCGATGTGGGTCAACGCGGCGACCTGGCTGGGGCCGACGACGTTGATCGCGGTAAGAAAGCGGAAGCGCAGGTCTTCGCGTGTCACGTGCGTAAAGAACTCGGCGATCGTGCCGTCATCAGCCGGTTTGGCGGGGCGCACATGAAAACGAAAGCCGGTGCGGGTCGTCAAATAGGTGCTGCGGTCGTCCATCGGCGCGATCCTTTTTTGCCACGACCGACACCGGCCGTACCGGCCGCCGCGACGGTGATCCTGATCGCTTGGGGATGCGCGCGCGCCGCGGTGCGCAATAGCCTCTGGAAACACCTAAACCATCAAAGCCCCGCTGGCCAAAGGAGAGGCCTGGCGATCGCACGCTACGTGATTTCCGATGCTGACGATCAACGGCGCGGGATCGTAACAGGCTACGATCTCTTGCACATTACCCCCGGCACGAAGGACAATATCGTGGTCAATACCGTATTGAAGCCCGATGCGCGTTCGCTTGCCGAGGAGCGCATCGCCCAGCCAACCGTGCATCACGTTCCGGAAGGGCTTTCGGATCGCTTCGCGCTTGGCTTCACAAAACTGCTGCGGTTCTGCGCGGACACGTTCTTCGCGAAGAAATACGGCCACCGTGCGATCGTGCTGGAAACAGTGGCGGCGGTGCCCGGCATGGTCGGGGCGATGTTCACGCATCTGAGCTGCCTGCGCTGGATGCGCGACGACAAGGGCTGGATCCGCACGCTGATGGAGGAGGCGGAGAACGAGCGGATGCACCTGATGACCTTCATCGAGATCGCCAAGCCGACCTGGTTCGAGCGGATGGTCATCCTTGGCGTTCAGGGCGTTTTCCTGGTCGGGTTTTCCGTTCTCTATCTGCTGTCGCCACGCACCGCGCACCGCGTCGTCGGCTATTTCGAAGAAGAAGCGGTAATCAGCTACACGCTCTACCTGCAGGAGATCGACGAGGGACGATCAGCGAACGTCCCCGCGCCGAGGATCGCGCGGCATTATTGGAAAATGGCCGACGATGCGACGCTGCGCGATGTCGTGCTCGTGGTGCGCGCCGACGAAGCGCATCACCGCGACGTCAATCACGGATTCGCCGATACCCTGGCCGGGAGTACCGTAACGCCGGCAACCGTCGCCCCTTATCCGAATCACGCCGGCGAATTGCAGATTCGCAGCTGACGCGCGGAGCCCGACCAGCTGCGAGCGATCGATCGGCATGGGGGCGCCAACAGATCCATGATAAGACGAGCTCGTGGGATAGTCCCGACGGCCGGGCGCCCTTGGCGCCGCGCAAGGAACGAGGGCACTGACCGACTACCGCACCGATCCGCGTGACACGTCGCTGATGGCCGAAGAGCTTGGCCTGCTGATAGACGGCGCGACCAGTTATGCGATCTACATGCTCGATCCCAATGGGATCGTGACGATCTGGAACCGCGGCGCCGAGCGGATCAAAGGCTGGCGATCGACCGAAGTCGTCGGTCATGACTTCGCGCTGTTCTACACGCCCGAGGACGTCGCTGCCGGAAAGCCGCAAGCCGATCTGGACCGGGCGAGTGCTGAAGGCCGGGTCGAAGAAGACTGCTGGCGCATCCGCAAGGACGGATCGGAATTCCTAGCGAGCGTCACCATCACGGCACTACGCGATTCGGCCGGCGCCTTGCGCGGGTTCGGCAAGGTGGTGCGCGACATCACCGACCAGAAGGCGGCGGAAACGGCGCTGGCGCGGCGCGAGCATCATCTGCGATCGATCCTGGAAACCGTGCCCGACGCGATGATCGTGATCGACGAGCAGGGCATCATCTCGTCGTTCAGCGCGGCCGCAGAACGGCTGTTCGGCCATGCCAAGGCAGACGTGATCGGCCGCAACGTGAAGATGCTGATGCCCGAACCGGATCGCCGCCAGCATGACTTCTATCTCCATCATTATCGCGCAACCGGCGAGCGCAAGGTGATTGGCAGGCTGCGCGTGGTGACCGGGCAGCGCCGAAGCGGCGAGACGTTTCAGCGTCGACCAATTGGCGACGAAGATGAAGACGAAGAGTGTGCCGATGAAGGCGCGGTACGGCGCAGGTTTGGCCTGCATCGTATCGCGGATCTGGCTATCGACCGTCTCGACGATCAGCTCCAGCGTGGCCTGCGTCGCCGTCGGCATCAGGCGCAGCCGGCGTGTCAGAACAATTCCGCCGATCACCAGCACGGCCATCATGACCCAGGTCGTCACCACCGCCTGACTGATGCCGACGGGGCCGATGTGGAACAGAATGACGCGGGTGAGCGGCGAGGTCATGGCGCCATCGCCCTTACGCGCCGAACGGCAACGGCACGCGCAATCACGACACCGAGCGCGGTCATCAGCAGGGGCATGGTGCCGCCACGGATCGCGACCCCTGCGAGCGTCGCCGCGATCAACGCGAAACGGCCCGCCACAAGAGCAATCGCCAAAGGCATCCTCATACCCGCCGCGAACAGCTCCGCGCTCCGCCACATCGCGGTGAAATAAGCGGCGCCAACAGCCAGGCCGATTGTAAGGAAGCCGGTCAAGCCGAGAATGCCCAGAAGGGAGATCGCAGTCATGCGCTCTTGATCCAGCGCCAGGCGGACCAGCAGCCGAGCGCGGCGCCGAGCATCAGGAGCGGCGCAGTCCAGAAGATGCCGCTCTGGAACCGGGCATCGAGCCAGCGCCCGGCGCCGATGCCGATCAGCATCGGAATGACTGTGATCCAGCCCAGCACCCCGATCTGCGCGAGCCGGCGCGCCACCGAATCGTCGCCGTCGCGAAGCCAGCGTTGCTGGCGCTCGCCGCGAAGCCGTATCT
>JALYTP010000072.1 GCA_030854225.1 Pseudomonadota bacterium | reverse complement strand
GCTCGACACTATCCGCTTCAACCGCACACTCGCCGCCGCCAAACCCTCCCACGTAAACTCCATCTCGCTGCGGTAATGCGCCTGCAGGCACATCAACCGATAGGCGAGCGGGTGGAACCCCGCATCGACCAGCACCTGCAACGTCAGGAAATCGCCCGACGACTTGCTCATCTTGCCCGCGCGGTCGACCAGGAAGTTGTTGTGCATCCAGATGCGCGCGCCGGTGTCGTCGCACGAGCAATAGGCCTGGTTCTGCGCGATCTCGTTGGGGTGGTGAATCTCGCGGTGGTCGATCCCGCCGGTATGGATGTCGAACGGATGGCCGAGATGCTGCAGGCTCATTACCGAGCATTCGAGGTGCCAGCCCGGCGCGCCCTTGCCCCAGGGCGAGTCCCATTCCATCTGACGCTGCTCGCCCGGCGGGGACTTGCGCCAGATCGCGAAATCATGCGGGTGGCGCTTGCCGGAGACGGGATCGATCCGGCTTTCACCCACATCGGTGGCTGCACGGGCGAGCGCGCCGTAATTCGGCACCTTCGACGTGTCGAAATAGAGCCCGCCCTCGATCTCGTAGCAATCGCGCTCGATCTTCTTCGCGAAGTCGATCATCTGCGGAATATGGTCGGTCGCCACGGTCCATTCGGCGGGCGGTTCGATGTTCAGCCGCGCCACGTCGGCCTTGAAGGCTGCCGTATAAAGCGCCGCGATGTCCCAGATCGATCGCGCCTCGCGCGCCGCGGCCTTTTCCATCTTGTCGTCGCCCGCATCGGCGTCGCTGATCAGGTGTCCGACATCGGTGATGTTGATGATGTGTTTGGTCTTGTAGCCCTTCCAGCGCAGCACGCGGCCGAGCGTGTCGGCGAAGAGGAACGCGCGCATGTTGCCGATATGCTGGTAATTATAAACTGTCGGCCCGCAGGTGTAGATGCGCACCGTAGGCTCCGGGCTCTGGTCGATCGGGCGGAACACCTCGAGCGAGCGCGTGAGGCTGTTGTAGAGCGTGAGCGGGAGGGCGGTCATGATGCGGCTCGCCATAGCGGCGGGTCGCCCGCGCTGGCAAATCGCTTGAAATGATGGAGCCGCGCTGTTAGGAGCACGCCCATGCGGCGCGGGCTATGCCTTCGACGGCCATATTCTGTTCGATTCGGAGTTGACGGGTTCCATGCAAATCATCGTGCGCGATAACAATGTCGATCAGGCGCTTCGGGCTCTCAAGAAAAAGCTCCAGCGTGAAGGCGTGTATCGCGAGATGAAGCTGCGCCGGCATTATGAAAAGCCCAGCGAGAAGCGCGCGCGTGAGCGGGCCGCCGCCATCCGCCGCGCCCGCAAGCTGGAGCGCAAGCGCATGGAGCGCGACGGCGCGCGGTAAAGACCGTCTCGCGTGCCGTACTTCGGTGCGGAGCGTGTGAAGTTTGTGAAGTTTCGCGGGCTCCCCGCCAGATAACGGTGCACCTATGTCGACCGTGACCGCCGTCCCGCTGCAACCCGTCAAGCGCGGTGTACTGGTCTATCTGTGGATCGGCATCGCGCTCGCGATCATCGCCGCCATCGCACTGGCCGCGCGGGGCACCGCCGAACAGCGCGCGGTGAAGGGCAGTAACGAGGTGTTCCTGGCCTGGAACAAGAAGCAGCCCGGCGTGGTCGAAACGCCGTCGGGCCTGCAATATAAGGTGATCAAGGCGGGCGAGGGGCCAATGCCGACCGACGCCGACACCGCCGGCATCACCTATGTCGGCCATCTGCGCGACGGCACGGTGTTCGACGCGCAGCAGCAACAACCGGTGCCGATGCAGGTCAACGGTGTGATCCCCGGCTTCAGCGAAGGGCTGAAGCTGATGAACAAGGGCGCGCGCTACCGCTTCTGGATCAAGCCGGAGCTTGGCTACAAGGACGCCGCCGCCGGGCCGATCGCCCCCAATTCGTTGCTGATCTTCGACGTCGATATGGCCGGCTTCATTCCCACCGCGCAATTCCAGCAGATTCAGATGCAGCAAATGATGCAGCAGCAGCAACGTGGCGGCGCTGGTGGATCTGCCGGTGCTGGAGCGCCTCCCGGCGCGGGCGGACCGCCGCCGGGGCGGTAACCGGCGCGCCGCCGTTCAGTCCAGCCGCGCCACCACCTCACCCATCAACCGGTAACGACTGCCGTCACCCGGACAGGTCGCCTCGCCCTGACCCGACGCGGGCAGATCGAGCCGCTCGCCGCGCACGCTCAGCCACCCGATCCGCCGTGCGGGCACGCCGGCCATCAGCGCGAACGCCGGTACGTCGCGGTTGATCACCGCGCCCGCCGCCACGAAGGCATAGTCGCCGATCGTGGCCCCGCACACGATGGTGCAATTCGCCCCCAACGTCGCGCCGCGCTTGACCAGGGTCTGGCGATATTCGTCCTTGCGCGAGACATGGGCGCGCGGGTTGTAGACGTTGGTGAAGACCATGCTCGGCCCACAGAACACGTCGTCCTCCAGCGTCACGTCGTCGTAGATCGAGACGTTGTTCTGCACCTTGACGTTGTCCCCGATCTTCACCCGGTTGCCGACATAGGCGTTCTGCCCGAACGAACAGTCATTGCCGATCACCGCGCCGCTGCAGATGTGCACCCAGTGCCACACCCGCGTGCCCTCCCCGATGGTCGCGCCGGGATCGACGATCGCGGTTTCGTGGATCGTCACTTCTGCACGGCTCTGGTCGCGAGCGGATGATGATCGCCCGCCATGCCGACTGGATCCTGCGAGCGGATCGCGTGGACCAACTCGATGCTCGGCAACGCGTCGTCGAGCCCGAACCCGCCCTGGTCGAGAATGTGACGATAGCTGTCGGTGTGGAGTTCGGTGAAGCCGTCGGAGAATTCGATCTCCTCGCCGTTCAGCGTGATGCTGCGATAGGTGCGCTGCCCGCGAGCCGAAACCTCAGCCGGCAAATGCTCCGCGTTGATCGACAGGAACCAGCGCACATCGGCATTGGCGAAGGTCAGCAACCCGCTCGCGCTGTCTTCCGCTCGGTGGGTGACGCGGTTGTCGCTGACCGCCCCGAACACCCACAGGAGCATGTCGTAGAAATGGATGCCGATGTTCGCCGCGATGCCGCCGGACTTCTTCTCGTCGCCCTTCCACGACTGGAAATACCACGAGCCGCGGCTCGTGATGTAGCTCAGATCGACCGTGAAGCGGACGCCCGCATCAGCCTTGATCGCCGCCGCCACCTTGTCGCGAAGCGCGACGATACTGGGGTGGAGGCGCAATTGGAGGATGGTGTGGACGCGCTTGCCGCTCTCCGCCTCGACCACCTTGAGCGATTCGGCATTCCACGGGTTCACCACCAGCGGCTTCTCGCAGATGGCGTGCGCACCAGCGCGAAGCGCGAAGCGAATATGCGAATCGTGAAGGTAATTGGGCGACATAACGCTGACGTAATCCACGCTCTTGCCCGCGCGCTGTTGCAGGTCAATATAGCGATCGAACCGCTCGAATTCGGTGAAGAAGCGGGCGTCGGGGAAATAGCTGTCGAGGATGCCCACCGTGTCGTTGGCGTCGAGCGCCGCGACGAGCACATTGCCCGTATCCTTGATGGCGCGCATGTGGCGGGGGGCGATGTAACCCGCGGCGCCGATCAGGGCGAAAGTCTTCATCGTCGTCTCCTGGCCGGTCAGCGCCGGCGATTGCGTAGGCGTCTTATGCCCGCCATCGGGGAGAAGCCATCGCGATACCAGTCGAACGCGATAGTCGTCCCGTCGGGCGACAGGTTGAAGGTGTGCGGGCCCTTGCAATCGGCGAAGCGGAGTTCGCCAATCTCTTCCTCGCGATACGCGTCGGGGGTCAACTCGCGGATCGCGAAGGCGAACAGGCCGTCGCCATATCCGTTGATGAAATTCTGGCCGAGCCGCACCGGATGCTCGCCGCCGGTCAGGATCGCACCGCCCATCCGTGCGCCACGCGGGGTGATGCGGATCGGGTTGAGCGGGTGCGGTTCGAACCGGTCGAACAGCGCCGCCGCGTGCCACAGGTACAGCGCGTTCGACCCGGTCGTGGCGATATTGCCGAACAGCCACAGCCGCCCGTCATGGCGCAGGAAGGTCGGATCGGAGAGACGCGGGTTGCCGGGAATGTCCAGCCGACCGGCTTCGCACAGCCCGCCTTCGCCCAGCACATAAGCCTTGGGTTCGGACCAGCCCGCGATCTCCGGGACGATATAGTCGGTGTCGCCGTCGCGCACCGCGGCGGGATAGGAGAAATGGCAGGGCGCGCGCGAGACGACATGCGGCCCCGTCCCATCGATCAGGACGATCTGGCCTTTGCCGGTTGCCGCGTTCAAAGCCTCGACCAGCAGGTCGTTGGCACCCGGACGAAAGAAGGGATCGGCCTGAAAGACATGCTGCGGCAATTGCGTCGCCGTATGCCACGTCGACAGGGGTGGGAAGGGGGCCGCCCCGCTGGCCACCGCCAACGCATCGGCGCTGCCGATCGCAGCGGTCGAGACCATCCACTTCTTCTCGACGAACGCGCCGTAAGCCACGCGTCGTATAGCGTGACCGACCATGCCTAGCGATAGTTTCGCCACCTTAGCATTGCCCGGGAGCCGGTAATTTCGCCCGTCGGATTGCTTGGCGATCGTGCGTCTGGCTGCGATGTTGCGCAGCGCCTCCTCGAGCAGCAGCGGGGAGTGGCGGAACGATTCGATCAGCGTCTTGCGCCACGAATGCGTGGTTATCCGCGTCTCTGCAAAGGCGACGACCGCGCCGGCGTCGAGCTTGTTGCCGATCACCTGGACGATCTGCCCCATCGTCCGCTTGCCGTGGAGCATCTCGTAGAACCCCGCCGGTCGCCCGCGATAGGCGTCGGGATCGCCGTGATGCCATGACAGGATCGGGATGCCGTCGAGCGCGGCGGTCACCCGCATCAGCGTCATGCCTAGCTTGATCACCGCGTCTGGCTTTGCCGCGGCGATCAGCGCGACGATCTCGTCCGGCAACATCTGCCAGGCGCCGTCCTTGCCTGCGGCAAACACATGGCGCGCGACGATCGGCGCGGCGATGCCGGTCAGCGACACCTGCCGGGTGAGCGGGTTGCGCACCGACAGCAGGTTGAGCGCGTAATAAAACGGATGCTTCGCCAGTCGTCGCGGCATCGCGGTGTTGGTGCAGGACAGCAGGGTCAGCTGATCCTCGGCCGGCAGCGTCGCGAGCGCGCGGCGTTGCCATTCGGCGACATGATCGCCGTCGATGATCACGAACAGGTCGCGACCGGCCATGCGCTCAGCCCGCGCGGTAGGCGCGATACCAGTCGACGAAGCGCGGAATGCCCTCGGCGATGGTGGTGGCCGGCGCGAACCCGAGGTCGTTCTGGATCGCGCTGATATCGGCATAGGTTTCGGGCACGTCGCCCGCCTGAAGCGGCTTGTTGATCCGGGTCGCTTCCCGGCCGCACGTCTTTTCGATCAACGCGATCATCTGCGTCAGTTCTTCGGAGCGGTTGTTGCCGATGTTATAGAGCCGGTGCGGCGAGAGGCTGCCGCCCGCCTTGATCTGGTTGTCATCGGACGGTGGATTGTCGTGGCAGGCGATGACCCCCGAGACGATATCGTCGACGAAGGTGAAGTCGCGCCGCATGTCGCCGTGGTTGAACACCTCGATCGGGCGCCCTTCGAGAATCGCCTTGGTGAAGATCCACATCGCCATGTCGGGCCGGCCCCACGGCCCGTAGACGGTGAAGAAGCGCAGGCCGGTCAACGGCAGGCGGTAGAGGTGGGCATAGGTTTCGCTGATCAGCTCGTCGGCCTTCTTGGTCGCGGCATAGAGCGAGAGCGGGTGATCGACACGGTCCTCGACGCGGAACGGCATCGTCTTGTTGCCGCCGTATACCGACGACGAGGACGCGTAGACCATATGCGATGAACGCCGGTGCCGCGCGATCTCGAGCACGTTGAGGTGCCCGACCAGGTTCGACTGGACATAGGCGCCCGGGTTTTCGATCGAATAGCGGACGCCAGCCTGTGCGCCGAGATGCACGATCCGGTCGAAATCCTGCCCGTCGAGCGCGGCCGTGAGCGCCGCCGCATCGGCGAAATCGACGCGGATGAACGAAAATGCCGCGCCGAACCGCTGCTTCAGATCAGCCAGACGGTCGCGTTTCAGCTGCGGATCATAATAATCGTTGAGGTTGTCGATCCCGATCACCCGGCTCCCGCGCGCCATCAGCGTGGCCGCGGTGTGATAGCCGATGAACCCGGCGACGCCCGTCACGAGAGTGGTCATGGTAAGAAAAGCCTGTTGAACGAAGTGCGCGCTGCGCTGTAGCAGAGCGGGGTAGGCGAGCAACATGCGATCGAGCAGCGACGCGTGCGGCCAGCCCATGGCTTGTCAGTCCGGCAACTTCGCTGTAGCGAGCGGGGAAATCCGATCGCGAATTTTCTCCCCTGAGAAGACCGCGAATCCGTCATTTTCAGGTTGGCCGCGTATGAAGCCGTTTTCGTTTGATCGCAGTGTCATGTCCGCGCTGCGCCTGTTGATCGCGATGCTGTGCTGCGCGGTCGTCCTGAGCGGCTGCATGAACACGCGCGGCGGCACGGTGCCCTATGATCGCAAGGATTTCGGGCAACCCGACGTGCAGACGATCGCCGCGCCCGATTCCGGCAAGATCGGTGCGCTCGATACGCTCGGCATCTCGGTGTTCCAGCTGCCCGACATGACCCGCGATGCAGCAGTGGATGCAGCCGGCAACGTCGTCCTGCCGCTGCTCGGAACGTTGCACGCCGAAGGCAAGACGCCCGATCAATTCGCCAAGGAAATCGCCGCGCAGTTGGCCGCGAAATACGTCCGCCAGCCCGATGTCGAGGTGGTGATCAAACAGAGCAGCGCGCAGACGATCACGGTCGAAGGCGCGGTTCAAAATCCCGGTGTGTTTCCCATCACGCCGGGCACGACCCTGATC
>JALYTP010000388.1 GCA_030854225.1 Pseudomonadota bacterium | reverse complement strand
GGCCTATTTCCCGGCGAGCCCGGCCGTCCGCTAGCGGCTCAGGCGGCGAGCTTCGCCGCGACCTCGGCGATGCGCCTGCCCTGATAGCGCGCGCCGCCCAGATCGATCTCGCTCGGCTGGCGGCTGCCGTCTCCATCCGCGAGCGTGGTCGCGCCGTAGGGCGACGAGCCATGAACCTCCTTGACGCCCATCTGCCCGGCATAGCCGTAATCCAGCCCGACGATCGTCATGCCGAAATGGAGCAGGTTGGTGATGATCGAGAACAGCGTCACCTCCTGCCCGCCATGCTGGGTCGCGGTCGAGGTGAAGGCGCCGCCGACCTTGCCGTTGAGCGCGCCCTTCGCCCATAACCCCCCGGCCTGATCGAGGAACGAAGCCATCTGGCTCGACATCCGCCCGAAACGGGTCGGCGATCCGACGACGATCGCGTCGTAATCGGCCAGCGCGTTGATGCCCTCGATCTCGGAATGCGAGAAATCGGCCTTGAAATGCGCCGCCTTCGCCACCTCGGGCGGCGCGGTTTCGGGAACGCGGCGGATATCGACCTCCGCACCTGCCGAACGCGCACCCTCGGCAACGGCGTCGGCCATCTGCTCCATATGGCCGTAGGATGAGTAATACAGGACGAGAACTTTGGGCATCATGCTTCTCCGCTAAAAGGATTTATTCGGCGTCGACGAGGACGATTTCGGCATCAGCGAGCGCGGTGATCGTCATCGTCAGCCCGCCCGTCAGCGCGGCGCCGTCGCGTGCGTCGAAACGCACACCGTCAATCTCGATCGCGCCGGTCGCGGACACGAGATAGGCGTGGCGGCCATCACCGACGCTGTGCGTCAACGTCTCGCCGGCGCGCACGGTCGCCGCCAGCACGCGGGCGTCGGCGCGGATCGGCAGCGCGTCCGCATCGTCCGGGTAACCGCTGGCGAGCGTGACGAACTTGCCCGAACGATCGCCCTTGGGGAACGGCTTCGCGCCCCATGACGGCGATCCGCCGCGACGGCTCGGCTCGATCCAGATCTGGAACAGGGTCGTCGGTTCCGCCTCGAGGTTGAATTCGGCATGACGCACGCCGGTGCCCGCAGACATTACCTGCACGTCGCCCGCGCCGGTGCGGCCTTGATTGCCCATCGAATCCTGATGCGTGATCGCGCCCGAGCGGACATAGGTGATGATCTCCATGTCGCGGTGCGGATGCGGCGGAAAGCCCGAATTCGCCGCGATCTCGTCATCGTTCCACACGCGGATCGTGCCCCAGTTCATCCGCGCGGGATCGTGATAATCGGCGAAACTGAAATGGTGCCGCGCGTTCAGCCAGCCATGATCGGCATGGCCGAGGCTGGCAAAGGGGCGGCGTTCGATCTTTTCCTGCGTTTCGATCATGAGAGATGCTCCTTGGTTGATGTCAAGATAAGCGCCCGCCGCGCGACGTAAATGGAAACGCTGGAAAACGATCGTTTCCATTGCTACCCTCCTGCGATGAGCCGCCTCCCCGATCTCGAAGCCTGGGCGATCTTCGCCGCGGTGGTGGAGCATCGTTCGTTCAGCGGGGCTGCGGCGGCGATCGGGCTATCCAAGGGCACGGTATCGAAGGCGGTGACGCGGCTCGAGGCGCATCTCGGCCAGTCGCTGTTCCATCGAACCTCACGCCGCCTCGCGCTGACCGAAAACGGCAAATCGCTGGCCGAACACGCCCGGCGCATCCTGGCCGAGGCGATCGGCGCGGAGGAAGCCGCGCACGACGCCGCTAGCGCCCCCGCCGGGCTGATCCGCATCGCCGCACCGATGACCTTCGGGATCAGCCATGTCGCGCCCGCCATTGCCGATTTCATGCGCGCGCACCCCGCCGTGCAGATCGACCTGCGCCTGTCCGACGCGAAGATCGACATCGTCGCCGAGGGCTTCGATCTCGCGCTGCGCATCGCCGATTTGCCCGACAGCACGCTACGCGCGCGGCGGCTTGCACCGGTCTCGGTACGCCTTGTCGCGGCGCCCGCCTATCTCGACCGGCGCAGCCGCCCGCGTCACCCGCTCGAACTGGGCGAGCATGACGTGTTCACTTATGCCAACGCCCCCGGCGCCACCTGGCATTTCCGCAACGGCGCCGGCGAGGAAGCCGCCGTCCGCCCGGG